>SBFU01000363.1 GCA_006227785.1 Burkholderiales bacterium | reverse complement strand
TCACGCGCAGATTCTTCACGTCGACGAAGGGGGCCTCGTCCTGCGTGGCTGGGCTGTTCATGCGGCCTCCTTGAGTTCGGGTGCGTCGCTGTGCCCGCTGCCGGCCACCTGCATCCAGCAGGCGGCGACCTGGCCACTGGCCACCGGGGCCAGCGTGGGCATGCGTTGAGAGCAGACGTCCTGTGCGTGGACGCAGCGCGTGTGGAAGCGGCAGCCCGGTGGCGGGTTGATGGGGTTGGGCGGGTCGCCGGCCAGGGGCGGCTCCTCGGTGCGCTGGTCGGGGTCCATCGACGGAATGGACGACAACAGCGCGCGTGTGTAGGGATGGGCCGGCTGCTCGAACAGGGTTTCGCTGTCGCCGATCTCGGCCACCTGCCCCAGGTACATCACCATCACCCGGTCGCTCATGTAGCGGACCACGTTCAGGTCGTGGCTGATGAACACGTAGGTCAGGCCGAACGCTTCCTTGAGGTCCAGCAGCAGGTTGAGCACCTGCGCCTCGACCGACTTGTCCAGCGCCGAGACCGCCTCGTCCAGGATGATCAGGCGCGACTGCAGCGCCAGCGCCCTCGCAATGTTCACACGCTGGCGCTGACCGCCGGAGAGCTCGTGCGGGTAGCGCTCGGCAAAGCGGCGCGGCTCCAGGCCCACCCGGGCCAGCAGGTCGCGCGCGCGCTCGATGGCTTCGCGGTGCGGCACGCCATGCACCTGCGGTGCAAAGGCAATCGAGTCCTCCATGGTCAGGCGCGGGTTCAGCGATGCGTAGCTGTCCTGGAACACCATCTGCGTCTGGCGCCGGAACTGCTTGAGCGGCAATGACGGTGAACCCACCGTCTGGCCGTCGAACACGATCTCGCCGCGGTCAGGGGTGATCAGCTGCATCAGCAGGCGTGCCGTGGTCGACTTGCCACAGCCGGACTCGCCCACCACACCCAGGGTCTCGCCTTTGAAGACATCGAAATCGATGCCGTCCACCGCGCGCACCACGCCGCCGCCGCGCCCCAGCACATCCTTCTTCAGCGGGAAATGCTTGACCAGACCCCGCACGCTCAGCAGCGGCTGGGCCGGGCCACCCAGATCGGAACGAACCACATTCATTTCAGGAACTCCGTTGGACCATCGCCGAGGTCGTCGAACACCACGCCCCGTGCTCCAGGGCATCGTCGGGCCGGCTTTGCCGGACGACAGATGCCGCCCCCTGGGGGGTGGCGCCGAAGGCGACGCGGGGGGGACATCATTGCTTGATTTCCATGGCCGAGCGCAGACCGTCCGCCAGGAGGTTGAAGGCGATCGAGGTGATGAAGATCATCACACCGGGCAGCGCCGCAATCCAGGGTTGCACATAGATGGCGGTGCGCAGCGTGTTGAGCATCAGCCCCCACTCGGGCTCTGGCGGCTTCACGCCCAGGCCCAGGAAGCTCAGGCCCGAGGCCAGGATCATGCTGACCGCGATCAGGCTGGTCGCATAGACGAAGATCGGTCCCAGCACGTTGCCCAGCACATGCACCCGCACGATGGTGAAGGCGCCCGCGCCCGAGGCCCGCGCCGCGTCGACGAAGTCGCGACTTCGGATCTGCGTGGTCACGCTCTCGGCCACCCGCGCGATCGGAGGAATGAACACGATGGTCAGCGAGATCAGCGAGTTGGTGATGCCCGCCCCGAGTGCGCCCGACAGGGCGATGGCCAGCAGCACCGACGGGAAGGCGTAGAACACGTCGATGGTGCGCATCATGACGCTGTTGGTCACGCCACCGGCGTAGCCGGCGGTGATGCCGATCAGCGAACCCAGCACGAAGGCGCAGATCACCGGCGTGATGCCCATGAACAGCGACAGACGGGCACCCACCATCAGGCGCGAGAGCATGTCGCGCCCCAGCTCGTCGGTGCCCAGCGGATGGTCCTCGAAGCCGATCGGCTTGAGGCGCTTGAGCATGGACGATTCGTAGGGGTCCGCGGGCGCGATCATGGGGCCGAACACCGCCAGAAACAGCAGCATCAGCACCACCAGCGCCGCCCCCAGGGCGACCTTGTCGCGCAGGAAGCGGCGACCCACGGTCTGCCAGTAACCGGGCGAGCGCTCGAAGACCACCGGTGCGTTCTCGGGTTTGGGGATGGCGATATCGTTCATCAGCAAGTCCTTGCGGGGAAGGCCGCAGCGGTCAGCGGGCGATCCGCGGGTCCAGCATCGTCTGGATCACGTCGACCACCAGGTTGAGCACCACAAAGAACATGGCCAGCACCAGGATGGTTCCCTGCAGCAGCGGCAGGTCACGCTGGAAGATGGCGGAATTGAGCAGAAAGCCGGTGCCCGGCCACGAGAACACCGTCTCGATCAGGATGGAGCCGCCCAGCAGGTACCCCAGTTGCAGTCCCATCACCGCCAGCGCGGTGGGGGCGGCGTTCTTGACCACGTGCAGGAACACGCCGACGTCGGTCAGGCCTTTGGCCCTCAGGCCGACAATGAACTCCTGCGCCAGAATCTCGGCCACCAGTGCCCGCACCGTGCGCGCGATGATGCCCATGGGGATCACGCTCATGGTGATGGCCGGCAGGATCATGTGCTTGACGTGCTCCCAGTCCCAGGCCCAGTCACCTGAACCACCGGGACCCGCTCCGCCCGGGGGCAGCCACATCAGGATGGACGAGAAGATGATGACCAGCACCATGCCCAGCCAGTAATGCGGCACGCTCACACCCAGCACCGAGGTCAGCGAGGCCAGCTTGTCCAGCCAGGAGCCCTGGAAATAACCGGCCACAAAGCCGAACAGGCAGCCGAACACGAAGCCGATCAGCGTGGCCAGGACGGCCAGGCGCAGCGTGTTGGTGACCGCCCGCAAGACCTCCTCGGTCACCGCGCGGCCGGAGGCGATCGAGGTGCCCAGGTCCCCCTGCAGGGCGCGCCAGATCCAGCTGGCGAATTGCTCGGGGTAGGAACGGTCAAAGCCGTAGAGCTGGATCAGTTGCTGCTGCAGCTCGGCGGAGGCGTCGGGCGGCAGGATCGACACCAGCGGGTCGCCAGGCGACAGGTGCACCAGGGCAAAGCAGACCAGCGCCACACCCAGCATGATGGGCAGGGTGTAGATCACGCGGCGAATCAGGAAGCCGAACATGGGTTTCTCCTCGTGGGTGGAGGGAAATGGCAAGACGCGTGCCACCCGAAGCCGCCCAAAAGGGTGCGGCTTCGGGTGCGGGGCCCGTTCAGGCCCGCTTCAGACTCACTCCATGGACACCGGCGCCAGGTCCACGAACCAGCTGCGCGGCTGCACGAAACCCTTGACCTTGGCACTCATGGCACGTGGGCCCACGTCGTGGGCGATCCAGACGAAGGGCGCCTCCTCGACGATGCGGGCATGCAACTTGGCCAGGGCCTCGTCGCGCTTCTTGTCGTCGAAGTTGGTGCGCGCATCGGCAATCAGCTTGTCGAACTCCTCGTTGCCAAAGTGACCCCAGTTGTTGGAGACCGGCGGGAAGGTCTTGGTGCTGGTGAAACGCACCATGGCAAAGAACGGGTCCATGGCGGCGTAGCTGACGTTGATGGCGTGGGCACCGTTGGCCGACGGGTGCTTGGCACCCTGGCGCCAGTTGGTGAACAGCGTGTTCCACTCGATCACGTCGAACTGGACGTCGAAATAGCACTGCTTGAGCGACTGCTGCACGAATTCGTTCATGGGCAGCGGCTGCATCTGGCCCGAGCCCGAGGCCGAGATCTGCACCTTGACCTTCAGCGGCTTGGCGGCGCTGTGGCCGGCCTCGGTCATCAGCTTGCGCGCGGCGGCCACGTCGTACTTGATGTCGAACTTCGGGTTGCCCCACCACGGATGCCCCGGGGGCACGGTGCCCTTGGGCACAGCCATCATGCCGCCCAGCAGGGTCTTGAGGCCTTCGCGGTCCACGCACAGGTTGGCCGCGTGACGCACCCGCTTGTCCAGCCAGGGCGAGCCCTCGGCAAACGACAGCTGCCAGGGCCAGACGTGCGGCTGCGCGTTGGCTTCGATCTTGAAGCCGCGTTGACGGATCTGCGGCATGGCATCGGGCGCGGGGGCTTCGATCCAGTCGACCTGGCCCGACAGCAGAGCTGCCGTGCGGGCATTGGCTTCGGGCATGGGCACCAGCACCACGCGGTCCAGCTTGGGCGTGCGCTTGGGGTCCCAGTAGGCCTTGTTCGCCACCATCTCCAGGCGCTCACGCGGCACAAACCGCGCCATCTTGAACGGGCCCGAGCCCGAGGCGTCGGCGGCGAAGGCGGTCCAGGCCGCCTTGGCCTTGTCGGCCGGCGTGGCGCCAG
>SBFU01000001.1 GCA_006227785.1 Burkholderiales bacterium | reverse complement strand
GCCTATGTGCGTCTGTCGGATGCCGGGCTCGGCTGCCCCGACTGGCCGGGTTGTTACGGCAAGCTGACCCCGCATCACGCCAGCGACATGATCAACCAGGCGCAGGTCGAACAGCCGGGAGGCCCGGTCACCCACGCCAAGGCATGGAAGGAAATGGCACACCGCTATTTTGCCGGCGCCCTCGGCTTGCTGGTGCTGGCGATCGCGGTGGTGGCATGGCGGCTGCGGAGCGAGACCCGCGGCGGGCCCGGGTTGCCGCTGGCCTTGCTGGCGCTGGTCGTGTTCCAGGCCCTGCTGGGGATGTGGACGGTCACGCTGCTGCTGAAGCCGATGGTGGTGACCGCCCATCTGCTCGGAGGCATGGCGACCCTGTCGCTGCTGCTGTGGCTGTGGCTGCGCGAGCGGGATCAGTTCGGTCATGCCTATTATGCACGCGCCGACCACCTGCATCGCGGCGCCTTGTTCGGTCTGGTGCTGGTAGTCGTGCAGATCGCCCTGGGTGGGTGGGTGAGCACCAACTACGCCGCGCTGGCCTGCACCGATTTCCCGCTGTGCCAGGGAGTATGGGTGCCGGAAATGGATTTCGAGCACAGCTTCACCCTGCACCGGGAACTGGGCGAAACCGCCTCAGGGGACTTCCTGCCAATGCAGGCGCTGACTGCAATCCATTGGGTGCACCGGCTGATGGCGTTGGTCGTCTTCGTCTACCTCGCCTGGCTGGTGGCCCGCCTGTTCCGCACACCGGGCTACAGGGGCGTGGGGATACTGCTCGGGGCACTGCTGCTGATCCAGGTCTCGCTGGGCATCAGCAACGTTCTACTCAGTCTGCCGATCGCCGTCGCGGTCGCCCACAATGCAGGGGCGGCCCTGCTGCTCGGCAGTCTGGTGCTGCTGAATTTCAGGATACGCAGGAGATAGCAATGGAGGCCTTGCTGATACATGGAGTCGCCGGGCGCTGCCAACAGTTTCTGGCGCTGTGCAAGTTGCGGGTAGTGAGCCTGATCGTGTTCACCGCGGTTATCGGCATGTTTCTCGCCGTTCCCGGCTGGCCGGCCTGGAACGTATTGTGGGCGGGGACGCTGGGGATCGCCCTGGTGGCTGGCGCGGCGGCGGCTTTCAACTGCTTGATCGAACAGAAGATCGATGCCGTGATGGCGCGCACCCGCGCCCGGCCGCTGCCGCGCGGCGAGTTGACCAGCGCCCAGACGCTGGTATTTTCCGGCGTGGTGGGCGGGGCAGGGCTGTATCTGCTGAATACCTTCGTCAATCCGCTGACCATGTGGCTGACGCTGGCGACCTTCGTCGGCTATGCGGTCATCTATACGGTGCTGCTGAAGCCGGCGACGCCGCAGAACATCGTCATCGGTGGCGCTTCCGGCGCGATGCCGCCGGTGCTGGGCTGGGCAGCGGCGACCGGCGAGATCCATCACGACGCCCTGCTGCTGTTCCTCATCATCTTCGCCTGGACGCCGCCGCATTTCTGGGCGCTGGCGCTCTATCGCAAGGACGAGTACGCGCGTGCCGGGCTGCCGATGCTGCCGGTCACCCACGGCGACGCCTATACCCGGCTGCACGTGCTGCTGTATACCCTGCTGTTGTTCGCCGTTACCATGCTGCCGCTGGGGACCGGGATGGGCGGCTGGATTTATCTGGTCGGCGCGACCGTGCTCGGCGCGATCTTCATCGCCTACGGCTGGCGTCTGTACCGCAATTACAGCGATGCTCTGGCGAAAGAGACCTTCCGCTATTCCATCTGGTACCTAAGCCTGCTGTTCGCGGTGATGCTGGTCGATCACTATTTCAGGCTGCCGTTGTGATCGTCTGACTGGTATTCACGGCTCTCTGGATATTCAGACAGGATTGTTCTATATTGTGGCCCAAAGTCTTTTCAAGGGCCCGTTCCATGATCCTTTCGCGTACCAGTCAGTATGCCGTCCAGGCCCTGATCTACATGGCGACCCAGCCTGAAGCGACGCCGGTGCTGAACAAGGACATCGCGGCCAAGCTGGGCGTGCCGGCTCCGTATCTCGCCAAGATCCTGCAGAGCATGGCCAAAGGCAATCTGCTCTATTCCTTTCGCGGCCGTCTCGGCGGATTCTGTCTGCGCGAGGCGGGCAGCAAGGTCACCCTGATGCAGATCCTGATGCTGACCGAAGGTCCTGCATTCACCCAGAGCTGTCTGCTGGGCCTGAAGAAATGCAGCGACGAAACCGCCTGCCCGCTACATCACCGCTGGATTCCGGTAAAGAAGAAAATCATCGACATGCTGCAGGATACGACCCTGGAAAAACTCGCCAAGGCAGTCGAGAGCGGCAAATACCGCCTGGCCGACATGCCGGGTGAGCTGCTCGGTTCGGTCAGGGCATGATTGCAGGCGCCAAGCTCAGCCGCAGCGTGGCTGCGGCAGGCGCAGCTTTATCATTGCTGTTTGCCGGCTGTCAGCCGGCGAGCCCGCCCGAACCGACCTTTCTCGCGACCGACATCACCGGCGCTGCCTTCGCGCGGGACTTTTCCCTGACCGATCACAATGGACAGATTCGCACCCTGGCCGATTTTCGCGGCCAGGTGGTGGCGATCTTTTTCGGCTATACCCATTGCCCCGACGTCTGTCCCACCACGCTGGCGGATTTTGCCGCCGCGTTGCAGCAGTTGGGTGATCGGGCCGAACGGGTTCAGGTGCTGTTCGTTACGGTCGATCCCCAGCGTGACACCCCTGAAATGCTGCGCGAGTTCGTTCCTGCCTTCAACCCGACTTTCCTGGGTATGCATACCGATGCTGACTCGCTCAAGAAGCTCGCGCAGGAGTACAAGGTCGTCTATGAAAAGAGTTCGGTGCGCGGCCCCGATGATTACCTGATCGACCACAGCGCCGGCACCTTCGTCTACGATGTGCGGGGCCAACTGCGGCTGCTGGTGCCTTACGGCAGCGATGCGGCGTCGATCGCACAAGACCTCGCCACCTTGTTGTCCGAGTCCTGATTTTGGCTTGCCCTGCCTGTCTGGGGCAGCATATAATCCGGCAGTTTTTAATATAAGCATATGCTGTTTGGTCGCAGCGAAATGCGCTGTTTGAGGCTAGTCTAGGAGCGGTTCATGGCGGTAACCACATATTCCAGTGCAGAGCAGTACAACTTCGACATCGTCAAGAAATTCGCCGTCATGTCGCTGGTTTGGGCAGTCGTCGGCATGTTCGTCGGCGTCTACATCGCCTCCGAACTGGCCTGGCCTTTCCTGAATTTCGACAGCCCGTACTTTTCCTTCGGTCGTTTCCGCCCGGTGCATACCAGTGCGGTGATCTTCGGCTTCGGCGGATCGGCGCTGTTCGCCACCTCCTACTACGTCGTGCAGCGTACCTGCCAGACCCGGCTGATCTCCGACGGCATGGCGAGCTTCACCTTCTGGGGTTGGCAGACCATCATCGTGCTCGCCGCGCTGTCCTACCTCGCCGGTTATTCGCAGGGCCGTGAATACGCCGAGATGGAGTGGCCGATCGACATCCTCATCGAAATCGTCTGGGTGACCTACCTGATCCTCTTCGTCGGCACCATCATGCGCCGCAAGCAGCCGCACATCTACGTCGCCAACTGGTTCTACCTGGCCTTCATCCTGGCGACCGCCCTGCTGCACACCTTCAACAACCTGGCGATGCCGGTCGACCTGTTCTCGATGAAGTCCTACAGCCTGTTCTCCGGCACCCAGGACGCGATGACGCAGTGGTGGTACGGCCACAACGCGGTGGGTTTCTTCCTCACCGCTGCCTTCCTCGGCATGATGTACTACTTCGTGCCGAAGCAGGCCGGGCGTCCGATCTACTCCTACCGCCTGTCGATCGTGCACTTCTGGGCCTTGAGCTTCATGTACATGTGGGTCGGCGGCCACCACCTGCACTGGACCGCGCTGCCCGACTGGACCTCGTCGCTGGCCGCTGCCTTCTCCATCCTGCTGCTGATGCCGTCGTGGGGCGGCATGATCAACGGCATCATGACCCTGTCCGGTGCCTGGGACAAACTGCGCACCGACCCGATCATGCGCTTCATGATCGTCGCCCTGTCTTTCTACGGCATGTCGACCTTCGAAGGCCCGATGATGTCCCTGAAGGAAGTCAACGCGCTGTCGCACTACACTGACTGGACCGTGGGCCACGTGCACTCCGGCGCGCTCGGCTGGGTGGCGATGATCTCCTTCGGTTCGCTGTACCACATGATGCCCAAGCTGTGGGACACCAAGATCTATAGCCAGAAGCTGGTCGAGTGGCATTTCTGGCTCGCCACCATCGGCATCGTGCTGTA
>SBFU01000393.1 GCA_006227785.1 Burkholderiales bacterium | reverse complement strand
CGTGGACGGCCCCGGACCAGTCGGGCAGCGTGGGGGACCAGAAGCCGACCCCTTCGATCCAGGCGCGGCGATCAGACATCACCAGCTCCGTCCAGGGTGCCCGGCAGGCCATGGCCCCAGAGCAGCACACAGTTGGTGCCACCGAAACCGAAGGCATGGCAGGCGGCCACGCGCACCTCGGCCTGCCGGGGCTGCAGGGCAATGCGGCCGCCGAACGCGGGGTCCGGGTCGGTGGTCTGCGCCGTGCCGGGCATCCAGCCGGTTTGCAGGGCGTGCAGGCAGAAGGCGGTGCCCAGGATGCCAGCCGCTCCCAGGGTGTGGCCGGTCATGCCCTTGGTCGATGCGGCGTGGGTGCGTGCGTCGAAGCGGCGCAGCAGCAGGGCCGCCTCGACCTCATCGTTCTGTGGCGTGGCGGTGCCGTGCAGGTGGGCAAAGTCGATCGCATCCGCGCCCAGTCCGGCCTGGGTCAGGGCCTGGTCCAGGGCCTGTTCCGCGCCCAGTCCCTGTGGATGGGGCGCCGACATGTGGTGGGCGTCGCTCGATTCGCCCCAGCCCAGCAGTTGCAGGCGACCCGGGCCACGCTCGAGCAGCGCGAAGCCGGCCGCCTCACCGAGGTTGATGCCCTGGCGGCGCCGGTCGAAGGGTCGGCAGGGCTCGGGTGAGACCAGCTGCAGCGCGTGAAAACCGAACAGCACACTGCCGCACAGCGAGTCGGCGCCGCCGACCACCACGGCGTCGGCCAGGTCCAGACGCAGCAGGCGCTCGGCGGTGCAGAAGGCCTTCGCGCTGGAGGTGCAAGCCGTCGAGACTGTCTGGGCCACACCGGCCAGCCCGAGCACCTCTCGCACGAAGTGCACCAGTGCGTGCAGGCCGTACAGGCGGCGGGCGGCCTCACCCGAGGGGAAGGGTTCGCCCAGGGCCAGGCCACGGTAGGCGTCTTCGGTGGCACCGATGCTGGAGGTGGATGTGCCCAGCACCAGCGCGACCCGGCTCGGTCCATGGCGCGCCACCGCCGCTCGCACCGACCCGGCAAAGTCATCGGCCTGCAGCGCCTGCCAGGCCAGGCGGTGGTTGCGGCAGTCCCAGCCCCGCCAGGGTTCGGGCAGGGGATTGTCCAGCCCTTCGACCCGGCCGACCCAGGTCGGTAACCCAGTCAGCGGCGGGTAACGGCCCAGGGGACGCTCGTCCAGGGCCTGCAGGCCGCTGCGTCCGGCCGGAACGGCCGCCGTCAGGGCCTGCATGCCCGAGCCCAGGGCCGAGGTCACGGTGATGGCGCTGATGTGGGCGGGTGTGGGCGAGGAGGGCACGGCAGATCCGGTGGGACGACGCATTGTAGGAAGCTGCCGCTGTCCCGGTCGGCAGCCCGTAAAATAGAGCGGTGATCCCCACGACACCGGCAGGGGAGCGCCGGCAAAGACGGTCCCAGGGGATCGCCCGACGGCGTGTCCTTGCGTCCCGCCCGGCGGGCGACCGCCGGTCACCGATTTCGCTTCACGCCTGCCATGTCTACCCCTATCTCGCCCGAAACCGTCGACGCCCTCTTGCCCGAGGTGGCCCAGCTGATCGTCGAGGCCCTGAATCTGGATGTGGCACCGGCCGACATCGACCCCGACGCACCGCTGTTCGGCGAGGGACTCGACCTGGACTCGATCGACGTGCTGGAGATCGCGCTGGTCATCTCCAAGAAGTACGGCTTCCAGATGAAGTCCGATGACGAGAACAACGAGCGCATCTTCGCGTCCCTGCGCGCCCTGACCGCGCATATTGCCGCCCAGCGCACCACATGAGCATCTC
This sequence comes from Burkholderiales bacterium, assembly GCA_006227785.1. Lineage (GTDB taxonomy): Bacteria > Pseudomonadota > Gammaproteobacteria > Burkholderiales > Burkholderiaceae_C > Hydrogenophaga. The sequence continues at coordinate 9,665 of SBFU01000393.1, read as the reverse complement.
GCCGGTGCGGCTGCTTCGCCTGACGGGCGTGGTCGTGCTGGGTGTGGCCTGGGCGGTCGCGGCGCATGTCACCAGCGCCAGTGGTGAGCCCTCGGGCTGGGGTGCGGCCCTGGCCCTGTTGCCACTGGGCCTGGCGCTGGCCCTGGGCCTGTGGCGGATACCGAATCGCGGGCTGGCGCTGGCCGGTGCACTGGCTGCGTTGGCCTGCCTGGCCTGGCTCTGGCCACTGCTGAGAACCCAGGTGGCGCTGCTGTATTTCGTGCAGCAACTGGGCATCTACGTCATGCTGGCGGCGCTGTTCGGCCGCAGCCTTGGCGGCCCGGGCGAACCGCTGGTGACCCAGATGGCGCGGCGCCTGCACGGTGGCACGCTGAGCGAACGGCAGGTCGGCTACACGCGGGGTGTGACCCTGGCCTGGACCTTGTTCTTCCTGGGCATGGCGGGTGCGTCAACGGCGCTCTTCCTGCTGGCCAGCCCGGCCACCTGGTCCTTCTTTGCCAACCTGCTGGGGGCGCCCCTGATCGGCCTGATGTTTGTGGCCGAGTTCCTGGTGCGCTGCCTGGTGCTGCCGCCGGGCGAGCGTTCCACCCTGGCCGATGCGGTGCGCGCCTGGCGCCAGCACCAGTCGGATTCCGCGCCATGACGCCGAGCGCACAGGTGCCCCTGTCCCCGGTCACCGATCTGGACCGCGCGGTCGCCTGGGGGCCGCAGGGACAGCGAAGCTTGCGCAACCTGCTGGCGGATGCCCGCGCCCTGCTGCGCATCCTGCCCGACAGCGGCCACCTGCTCAACGTCTGCCAGGACCGCTACCGTTTCGCGGTCGGCTTTGTGGCCGGCTTGCTGGGCGAGCGTGTCAGCCTGCAGCCGGCGTCGCAGTCGTCCGAGACCCTGCAGCGCATCCGCAGCGCCCATCCGGACGTGGTCTGCCTGACCGATGGCGCCTTCGACAGCCAGGGACTGCCCTGCGTGCCCTATCCGCAGGTGCTGGAGGCGAGGCCGCAGGACGAGCATGAGGTGCCAGCCTTCCCGGCCGACCGTCTGGTGGCCATCCTGTTCACCTCGGGTTCGACCGGTCTGCCGCAGCCCCACGGCAAGACCTGGGGGCGTCTGGTCCGCAACGGCCGCGTCGAGGCCGAACGGCTGGGCCTGGTGGCGCGGCCGCACGGCATTGTGGGCACCGTGCCGGTGCAGCACAGCTACGGCTTCGAGTCGACCTTCCTGATGGCCTTGCAAAGTGGCAGTCCGTTCTGGACCGGCAAGCCTTTCTACCCGCAGGACATCGTGGCGGCGCTGATAGGACTGCCGGCGCCGCGCCTGCTGGTGACCACGCCGTTTCATCTGCAGGCCCTGCTGGCTTCGGGGCTGGCGCTGCCGCCCACCGACCTGCTGCTGTCGGCCACCGCACCCCTGTCGGGCCACCTGGCCAGCCAGGCCGAGGCGCGTTTTGCCGCACCGCTGCACGAAATCTACGGTTCGACCGAGAGCGGACAGCTGGCCAGCCGCCGCACCACCGACGGACCCGAGTGGACGCTGCTGGACGGGGTCGACCTGCAGGCCGATGGCAACGGGGCCATCGCCTCGGGCGGGCATGTCGAGGGACAGGTGCCGTTGTCCGACCTGATCGAACCCCTGCCCGGCGGACGCTTCCTGCTGCACGGTCGACACGCCGATCTGGTCAACATCGCTGGCAAGCGCACCTCGCTGGCCTACCTGAACCACCAGGTCGGTGCCGTGCCAGGCGTGGTCGACGCGGCCTTCTTTCTGCCCGACGACGCTGGGCCGGATGCCCATGCCATCACCCGGCTGTGCGCCTTTGTGGTGGCTCCCGGCCTGAGCCGCGAAGCGGTGCTGGCTGGCCTGCGCCCGCGCATCGACGCGGTGTTCATGCCCCGGCCACTGGTGCTGCTGGACGCATTGCCGCGCAACAGCACCGGCAAGCTGCCGCGCGAGGCGCTCAAGGACCTGTACGCGCAATGGCAGGCATCACAACCCCGGGCCTGAACCGCCTTTTCTTGACCATGACGCACCTCTGGACCGTGCCCGCCGATCTGCCTGCCCTGGCCGGCCACTTCCCCGGCCGACCCATCGTGCCCGGTGTGGTCCTGCTGGACCGTGTGCTGCTGCTGGCCGCGCAGGCGACCGGGCGGGCGTCCGGCTGGCGCATCGACAGCGCCAAGTTCTTCCGCCCGGTGGGGCCGGGCACCACGCTGGCGTTCGAGCTGTCCACGCGACCTTCCGGCTCGCTCGGCTTCAGCGTGCGCGATGGCGAGCACGAGGTCGCCTCCGGCACCCTGGGCTGATGGCATGACATCGCGTCCCGAATGGACCCGGCGCAAGGAGCGCAGCAGCGCTGCCGTGCTGCGCCTGATGGTCTGGCTCTCATTGCGCCTGGGCCGCGCGGCCAGCCGCTGGGTGCTCTATGGCATCGCGGCCTATTTCGTGCTGTTTGCGCCCGCCGCCCGGCGCGCCAGCCGCGACTATCTGGGTCGGGCTCTGGGGCGTTCGGCCGGCTGGGGTGACGGCTTCCGCCACGTGCTGTCCTTCGCATCGACGGTGCACGACCGCATCTACCTGCTCAACGACCGCTTCGACCTGTTCGATATCCGCTCCACCGGGCACGAGCAGGTGCAGGCCTTGCGGGCGCGCGGCCAGGGGGTCATCATGATCGGTGCCCACCTGGGCAGCTTCGAGGCCCTGCGGGCAGTCGGGCGCCATTTCGGCGGTGCGCGCGTGGCCATGCTGATGTACGAGGAGAACGCGCGCAAGATCAACCGGACACTGGAGGCAATCAACCCGGCGGCGACGCAGGACATCATTCCGCTGGGCCAGCCGGGTTCGATGCTGACTGCGCGCGACCGGCTCGACCAGGGCTATCTGGTGGGCATGCTGGCCGACCGGCGGCTCGGGGACGATCCGACCAGCGACCAGGATTTTCTGGGTGCGCCGGCGCCTTTTCCGGATGGCCCTTTCCGCGTCGCCGCCATGTTGCGCCGCCCGGTGATCTTCATGACCGGGCTTTACCTGGGGGGCAATCGCTATCACATACACTTCGAGCCGCTGGCCGATTTCACCGAAACCGGCCCTGCCCAGCGCTCGGCCGCCATCGCGGCCGCCCAGCGGGCCTATGCCGATCGCCTGAGCCATTTCTGCCGGATCGCGCCCTACAACTGGTTCAACTTCTTCGACTTCTGGCGCGCATCATGAACCGTCGGCTTTTCGCCCTTCTGCTGCTGCTGGCCTCCTGGCCGACACTGGCCAGCAGCTTCACCCTTGAACAACTGATGCGCGAACTGGCGGCGCACCCCGGTGGATCGGTGCGATTTGTCGAAACGCGCCATGTTGCCGTGCTGGATGCGCCGATCGTCACCACCGGCGAGATGACCTACACGCCACCCGACCGGCTCGAAAAGCGCACCCTGACGCCGCGGCCCGAGCGCCTGCTGCTCGAACGCGACACGATCACCCTGGAGCGCGACCAGCGGCGCATGAGCCTGCGTCTGGGCAACCGGCCCGAGGTGCTGGCCTTTGTGGACAGCATTCGCGGCATGCTGGGTGGTCACCACCAGGCGCTGGAGCGCAACTACCTGATGCAGTTGCAGGGGACGCGGCAGCGCTGGGTGCTGACCCTCTACCCCAAGGACCATGAGATTGCCGCCCTGGTGCAACGCATCACCGTGACCGGCCAGGCCGACCAGGTGCGATCGATCGAGTACCTGCAGGCCGACGGTGACCGTTCGGTGCTGGAGGTCGAACCGGTCAAGCCATGAGACCCGGCGCCTGGCGCGTGCTGCTGATCTGGCTGGCGGCCATGCTGGCCGGCGTGGTCGTGGTGGCCCAGAGCCGGTTCACCGCGGACATGTCGTTCTTTCTGCCGAGCGACCCGACGCCGGGTCAGCAGGCCATGGTCGAACAGCTCCGCCAGGGCTCGGTGGCCCGGCTGCTGATGCTGGGCATCGAAGGCGGCGACGCCGCCAGCCGGTCCGCGCTCTCGCGCGGACTCAGGCAGCGGCTGGACGCCGATGGCGCCTTTGCCAGCGTGCAGAACGGGCAGTCCGAGGTCGAGGCATCGGCACGCGAGGTCCTGCTGGCGCACCGCTACCTGCTCAGCCCGGCGGTCACGCCGGAACGTTTCACGGTGGCCGGCCTGCGCCAGGCCATCGACGACAGCCTGTCGCTGCTGGCCTCCCCGGCCGGCATGCTGGTTCGCCCGCACCTGCTGGAAGACCCGACCGGCGAACTGTGGTCACTGCTGCAGGGTCTGCAGGTGGGGCAGCAACCCGACACCGCTGACGGCGTGTGGGCCTCGCGCGATGGCCAGCGCGCGCTGTTGCTGGTCCAGACCCGGGCCGACGGCGCCGACACCGATGGACAGCAGGCCGCCATCGACACGGTGCGCGCGCGGTTTGAAACGCTGCGCCAGGACCTGGGCGTGGCCGACGCCCGCCTGCTGCTGACCGGGCCGGGTGTGTTTGCCGTGCAGGCCCGCGAGACGATCCGCAGCGAAGTCACCCGGCTGTCCCTGCTGGGCACGGGTCTGATCGTGCTGGTGCTGCTGACGGTCTACCGGTCGCCGCGGCTGCTGGCGCTGGGACTGCTGCCGGTGGCCTCGGGTGCCCTGGCCGGCATCGTGGCGGTCAGCTGGGTGCACGGCACGGTGTTTGCCATCACGGTCGGTTTCGGGCTGGCGCTGATCGGCGAGGCGGTCGACTACGCCATCTACTACTTTGTTCAGGCCGGTCGCGTGGGTGCCGAGGCCTGGCGTGAGCGTTTCTGGCCCACCGTCCGCCTGGGCGTGCTGACCTCGGTGACCGGCTTCGGCGCCCTGCTGTGGGCCGGCTTCCCGGGGCTGGGGCAGCTGGGTCTGTACGCGCTGACCGGTGTGCTGGTGGCGGCGCTGGTCACCCGTTACGTGCTGCCGGCCCTGGTGCCCGACGGCCTGCCGGTGCGGGACCTCAGCCCGCTGGGACTCCGGCTGCACGGGGGCATTGCCCACCTGCGCCGGCTGCGCTGGCCGGTGCTGTTGCTGGCCCTGATCGGTCTGGCCTGGCTGGTGCAACAACGTGAAAACCTGTGGCAGCCGGACATCTCGGTGCTGAGCACCGCGCGGGCCGACGACCTGGCGCTGGACGGGCGCTTGCGGGCCGACATGGGCGGCCCGGACAGCCGCTACCTGCTGGTGGTCAGAGGCCCGGCACAAGAGGCGGTGCTGCAACAGGTCGAGGCCATCGTGCCCCGACTCGATGCGCTGGTGGAACAAGGCCTGATCGGTGGGTATGACAGCCCGGCCCGATTTCTGCCCAGTGAGCGCAGCCAGCGCGCCCGGCAGGCTGCTCTGCCTGATGCAGAACGGCTGCGCGAGCGCCTGATCGAGGCCCAGGCCGGCTCGCCGCTGCCGGCCAGTCGGCTGGAGCCCTTCATCCGCGCGGTCGACCAGGCCCGTGCCCAGCCCTTGCTGGAAGCCCGGAATCTGGAGGGCAGCGGGCTGGACCTGCTGGTTGGCGCCCTGCTGATGCAGGCATCGGACGGCTGGCGAGCCGTGTTGCCGCTGCACCCGCCAGCGGACGCGCCCGATGCCGGCCTGGACGGTGCGCGGGTGGCCCAGGCGCTGGCGGGCAGTGAGGCGCTGTTCATCGATCTCAAGAGCGAGCTGGACAGCCTGTACGACAGCTACCTGGGCGAGGCGGTCTGGCTGTCGCTGGCGGGGGTGGCCTGTGTGTTGCTGGTGCTGGCCCTGACGCTGCGGTCGATGACCCGCCTGCTGTCGGTGCTGCTGCCGCTGGCCCTGGCCGTGGTGTTGCTGATCGCGGGCTTGCACCTGGCCGGCGAACGCCTGCACCTGTTGCACCTGGTCGGCCTGCTGCTGGTGGTGGCAGTGGGGTCGAACTACGGTCTGTTCTTTGACCGGACCGCGGCCGGGCGGGGTCTGGAGCCCAGCACCCTGTCGGCCATGGCAGTCGCCAACCTCACCACCATGGTCGGGTTCGGCATGCTGTCGTTGTCCAGCGTGCCGGTGCTGCACGCCATCGGCATCACGGTCGGCCCTGGCGTGTTGCTGGCCTTCGTGCTGGCGGCGGTGTTCTCGCCCAGCGAGGTGACGGCATGAGCCCGCCCGGACATCGCCCCTCCCATGCCGACATCTGGTTGCGCCAGGGTGCCGACACGCTGCTGGTGCTGCTGCCCGGTGCCCTGATGCGGCCGTCCGACATCGAAGCCGCCGGTTGGTTCGAGGACGTGCGCCGGCGAGGCCTTGCTCTGGACCTGTGCGCCGCCGACATGGACATGGACCGCATCATCGGCGGTGCGCCGCTGGCTGAACTGCAGCAGGCGCTGCTGGCACCGGCGCGGGCGCATTACCGCCGGCTGTGGCTGGGGGGCATCTCGCTGGGCGGTCTGATGTCCATGGTGCACACGTCGGCGCATGCGGACCAGGTCGACGGCCTGTGCCTGATCGCGCCCTACCCGGGCAGCCGCCTGGTGGCCAACACCATCCGCCGCGCCGGCGGCCTGGCGCACTGGCAACCCGACGCCGCGCAACAGCAGGACCCCGAGTACCGGGTCTGGCACTGGCTGCGTTCGCCTCCGCCTGAGCTGCCGGTGTTCGTCGGTCACGGGCGGGACGACCGGTTTGCCGATGGCATGGCGGCAGTGGCGGCCTGTTTCCCGCCCGCGTCGCGCCATCTGGTCGACGGTGACCACGACTGGCCGGCCTGGCAGCGCCTGTGGCAGCGTTTTCTCGACCAGGGTCATTTTTCTGCGAGAGGGTTGCCCCCATGAGCCAACGCTGGCACCCTTCGCCTGCGCTCAAGGCCAGCGCAGCCCTGCATGTCGCTTCGGCCGCGGCTGCGGTGGCCGTGCCCGGGGCCTGGCCCTGGGCGCTGGGCGCGCTGGTGCTCAACCACGCGGCGCTGACCACGGCCGGCCTGCTGCCGCGGACCCACCTGCTGGGCCCCAACCTGACGCGCCTGCCGGCCGTGTCGGCCGATCGGCGCGAGGTGGCCCTGACCCTGGACGACGGACCCGACCCGGCCGTCACACCCCAGGTACTCGACCTGCTGGACGAGGCCGGTGTACGGGCCAGCTTCTTCTGCATCGGCTGGCGGGCGCGGGAACACCCGGCGCTGTGCCGCGAGATCGTGCGCCGTGGCCACCGGGTGGAGAACCATGGCGACGCCCACTCGTGGGCCTTCTCCACCTTCGGCTACCGCCGCATGAAGGACGACATCTCGGCCGCCCAGGCCACGCTGTCGGACATCACTGGCCAGGCGCCGCGCTTCTTCCGGGCCACCGCCGGCCTGCGCAACCCCATCCTGGATCCGGTGCTGACCCACCTGGACCTGCGGCTGGCCGCCTGGACACGGCGCGCTTACGACAGCCGGACCGGCAACCCGGACACCGTGCTGGCGCGGCTGACCCGCGGCCTGGGGCCGGGCGACATCCTGCTGCTGCACGACGGCCACGGCGCCCGCACACCGGATGGCACACCGGTGGTGCTGGCCGCCCTGCCGCGGCTGCTGGACACCCTGAAACAACACCGGCTGCAGACCGTGACCCTGCACCAGGCCTGCCCATGACCCCCGACGAAAAACTATTCCTTCGCCGCCTGCTCGACCGTGCCAGTGCCCCGTTCCGGCCCGCCGGCCCGTTTGCCTACCACTATGCGCGCGGCAAGCTCGGCGGTGACCCGATCTTCCGCGAGCTGCTGCGCCAGGGACTGCTGCCGTCCGGTGGCCGCTTTCTGGACCTGGGCAGCGGCCAGGGCAGCCTGTTCGCCTGGTTGCTGGCCGCGGGCGACCTGCACCGCCAGGGTGACTGGCCGCTGGGCTGGCCCGCGCCGCCGCAGCCACAGACCCTGCGCGGCGTCGAGCTGATGGCACGCGACGTCGAACGGGCGGGCCAGGCTTTCGGCGCCGACCATCCGGTGGTGCGCGTCGAGCAGGGCGACATGTGCACCACCGACTTCGGCCAGGTGGACGTTGTCACCATCCTGGATGCGCTGCACTACTTCGACCACGACGGTCAGGCCGATGTGCTGCGCCGCATCCACCAGGCGCTGCCACCCGGCGGCCTGTTCCTCACCCGCATCGGCGACGTCAGCGCCGGCCTGCCCTACCACGTGAGCAACTGGGTCGACCACATCGTCACCTTTGCCCGCGGCCACCGTCTGCCCCGCCTGTATGCACGCCCTCTGGCAGAATGGAAAACGCTGCTGCAGGCCACCGGGTTCGAGGTGCGCAGCCAGGACATGAGCGGCGACAAGCCCTTTGCCAACGTCATGCTGCTCTGCCGCAAGTTGGTGTGATGTCCCGGAAATGGCTTGCCTGTGAAACCGTGCCTTCACACCCATGGCAGCGTTGCAAATCCTCGCGATGGCACAGGCTATCGCTGCGGTTTGCGCCTTGCCCTGGGCGTGAATCCATCGGTTTCACTTCATGCAACCATTTCCGGGACAGCACACTAGCCATGGAGACCCCCGCTTGAGCCCCTGCCAACTGACCGCCTACACCGCCACGTCCTGCCTCGGCCAGGGGCTGGCTGCCCACCGCGACGCCCTGCTGGCCGACCGCAGCGGGCTGGCGCCCTGTACCTTCGAGACCGTGCGTCTGGACACCTGGATCGGCGAGGTGCCCGGTGTCGATGCCGTGGTGCTGCCGTCCACACTGGCCCACTTCGACTGCCGCAACAACCGGCTGGCGGCCCTGGGCCTGGAGACCGACGGCTTCGGCGACCGGGTGCGTGAGGCGGTGACCCGCCATGGCCGCGACCGGGTGGGCGTGTTCATGGGCACCAGCACCTCCGGCATCCTGCAGACCGAGCTGGCCTACCGCCGGCGCGACCCGGCCACCGGTGCCCTGCCGGCCGACTTCGACTACCGCCACACCCACAACAGCTTCTCGCTGGCCGACTATGTGCGGGCCCATTTCGGGCTGGAAGGCATGGCCCTGGTGATCTCCACCGCCTGCTCGTCCAGCGCCAAGGTGTTCGCCGCGGCGGCGCGCCAGCTCGCACTCGGTCGCATCGATGCAGCGGTCGTCGGCGGGGTCGACAGCCTGTGCCTGACCACGCTGTACGGCTTCGCCTCGCTGGGCCTGACCTCGGCCTGCCCCTGCCGCCCTTGCGATGCCGAACGCGACGGCATCTCGATCGGCGAGGCGGCGGCCTTCGCCCTGCTGGAACGCGCAGGCGATGCCCTGCCCGCCGGAACCGTGCTGCTTGAGGGCGTGGGTGAGTCCAGCGACGCCTACCACATGTCCTCGCCGCATCCCGAAGGTCTGGGCGCCCGGCTGGCCATGGAGGCCGCCCTGCGCTCGGCCGGTCTGCAGGCGGGCGACATCGGCTACATCAACCTGCACGGCACCGCCACGCCGGCCAACGACGCGGCTGAAGGCCAGGCCGTGGCCGGGCTGTTCGCAGGCCGGGTGCCGTGCTCCTCGACCAAGGGCGCCACCGGCCACACCCTGGGCGCCGCGGGCGGTCTGGAGGCGGTGCTCTGCGCCATCGCGCTGACCGAAGGCCTGCTGCCCGGCAGCCCGGGCACCGAATCACTCGACCCGGCCCTGCCGTTGGACGTGGTGCGCCACACGCGGGCGGCCACACTGCGCCACGTGCTGAGCAACTCCTTTGGCTTCGGGGGCAGCAATTGCGCGCTGGTGCTGGGGGTGGCTGCA
>SBFU01000278.1 GCA_006227785.1 Burkholderiales bacterium | reverse complement strand
AGCACTTGCGGACGCCGCGAATGTCGAGTGCCGATGCCATGAAATCTCCTGATGCTCAACCTTTGACCGCGCCGGCGGTGAGCCCGCGCACGAAATAACGTCCGGCCAGCACATAGACGGCCACCGTGGGCAGGGCGGCAATCAAGGCCGCCGCCATGTCCACGTTGTAGGCCTTGACGCTGCTGGTGGTGTTGGCCAGGTTGTTCAGGCCCACCGTGACCGGTTTGGAATCGGCGCCACTGAATGCCACGCCGAACAGGAAGTCGTTCCAGATCTGGGTGAACTGCCAGATCAGGGTGACCATGGCGATCGGGGTCGACATGGGCAGGATGATGCGCAGGAAGATCTGCCAGAACCCGGCGCCGTCCAGGCGTGCGGCGTTGAGCAGTTCACCCGGCACCGCCGCATAGTAGTTGCGGAAGAACAGCGTGGTGCTGGGCAGGCCCGCCAGACAGTGCACCAGGATCAGGCCACCAATCGAACTCGAAATGCCCAGCCAGCCCAGCACCTGGCTCATGGGCAGCAGCACCACCTGGAAGGGCATGAACACGCCGAACAGCAGCAGGCCGAAGAAGGTCTCGGAGCCCTTGAACTTCCACAGGCTGAGCACATAGCCGTTGAGCGCACCCCAGGTGGTGGAGATCAGCACCGCCGGCACCGCCATCCAGACGGAGTTCCAGAAGAAGGGTTGCAGGCCCCGGCAGTCGGCACCGGTGCAGGCGCTGGACCAGGCCTCGCCCCAGGCACTGAAGTTCAGGCTGCCGGGCAGGCTGAGCAGGTTGCCGGAGCGCAGCTCCTCGGCGTCCTTGAGCGAGGTCACGACCATCACGTACAACGGCGCCAGGAAAAAGACCGCACCGATCAGCAAGGTGGCCATCAGGGCAAGGCGGCCGAGGGTGAAGCGTCGCACGGTCATGGTTTTTTCCGGAGTTCGCTGTACAGGTAAGGCACCACGATGGCCGCCACCGTGGCCAGCATGATGGTGGCGCTGGCGGCGCCCAGTCCGATCTGTCCCCGGCTGAAGCTCATGGCGTACATGAAGGTGGCCGGCACGTCCGTGGCATAGCCCGGCCCGCCGGCGGTCAGCGCCATCACCAGGTCGAAGGCCTTGATGGACAGGTGGGCCAGCACCATCAGGGTCGAGAAGAACACCGGGCGCAAAGCCGGCAGCACGATGCGCCAGTAGATGCGGGGCAAGGAGGCGCCGTCGATCTGTGCCGCCTTGATGATGCTGTCGTCGATGCCGCGCAAACCGGCCAGAAACAGCGCCATGGCAAAGCCCGCCGACTGCCATACACCGGCGATCACGATGCAGTAGATGGCCAGCTCGGACTGGACCAGCCAGTCGAAGGTGAAGCTTTGCCAGCCCAGGTCCTGCACCAGCTTCTGAAGGCCATCGCTGGGGTTGAGAATCCATTTCCACGCCGTGCCGGTGACCACAAAGGACAGGGCCATCGGGTAGAGGTAGATGGTGCGGATGAACCCTTCGCCACGCACCTTCTGGTCCAGCAGGATGGCCAGGAAGACGCCCAGCGCCATCGACACGCCCACATAGAGCACACCGAAGATGCCCAGGTTCTTCAGGGCCACCCACCAGCGGTCCATCTCGAACAGGCGCGCGTACTGCTCCAGCCCGACGAACTCGTAGTTGGGCAGCATGCGCGATGCGGTGAGCGAGAGCACACCGTTCCACACCATGAAGCCGTAGATGAAGGCCAGCCCGAGCACAAAAGCCGGTGCCAGCACCAGCCTGGGCAGCAACTTGTCAAAAGAATGCATGGGGATTCCGCAAGCCCTCCACCGCCGCAGGGCGGATGGAGGGCGAAAGGGGCACCGGGGGTGCTCAGCGGTTGGTGGCAGCCTTGGCGATGTTCTTCATGCCATCGGCCACCGAGATCTTGTCGTTGTTCCAGAACTGGCTGACCGCGTCCTTGATGGCACCTTCGGCCGCCGGGCTGATCGCCATGCCGTGGGCCACGGACGGGACCAGACCGCCGGTCTTGGCTGTTTCGACAAAGTCCTTGCTGGAGAGCTTGGCGCAGTCATCGAACTTGTCCATGCCCATGCCCAGGCGAACCGGAATCGAACCCTTGTTCAGGTTGAACACCTCCTGGAAGGCCGGGCTCATGATGGCCGCCGCCAGGTCGGCCTGGGCCTTCTGGGCGCCGGCGTCCTTGAGCTTGTACATGGCGAAGGAGTCCACATTGAAGGTGAAGGCGTTGGCCGTGCCTGGAGCGGCAGCGCAGAGGAAGTCCTTGCCGGGCACCTTGCCGGCGGCCATGAACTCGCCCTTGGCCCAGTCACCCATGAACTGGAAACCGGCCTTGCCCTGCATGACCATGGCGGTCGCCAGGTTCCAGTCGCGGCCCGGAGCGGCCGGGTCGGTGTAGCTCTTGATCTTGCGGAAGGCCTCCAGGGATTTGGCCATGGTGTCGCTGGTCAGGGCTTTCTGGTCCAGCTTCACCAGCGCGTCCTGGTAGAACTTGGGTCCGCCCACACCCAGCACCACCGACTCGAAGGTGGTGAAGTCCTGCCAGTTCTGACCGCCGTGGGCCACCGGGATCAGTCCCGCCGCCTTGATCTTCTCGGCAGCGGCAAAAAACTCGTCCAGGCTCTTGGGCATGGCCGCCACACCGGCCTTCTTCAGCACCTCGGGGCTGGCCCAGAGCCAGTTCACGCGGTGGACGTTGACGGGCGCGGCCACATAGCTGCCCTTGTATTTCATGACGCTGGCCACCACGGCCGGCAGGGCGCTGTCCCACTGTTCGGCCTTGGCCACGGCATCCAGGTTGGCCAGCACGCCCTCGGCGGCCCACTCCTGAATCGCCGGCCCCTTGATCTGGGCAGCGGCTGGCGGGTTGCCCGAGACCACGCGGCTCTTGAGCACGGTCATGGCGTTGTCGCCACCGCCGCCGGCCACCGCAAAGTCTTTCCAGGTGTGCCCTTTGGACTGCATCATCTTGCGCAGCTCGGCCGCCGACTTGGCCTCGCCGCCAGAGGTCCAGTAGTGCAGCACTTCGACTTCGCCGGCCACGGCTCCGGTCAGGGCCAGGGCCAGCACAGCGCCGGCCAACAGGGGTTTGGATTGCATCTGCTTGTCTCCAGGTGGGCACACGGGCCCGGGGTTGTGAATGGACCCGGCAACAGGTGTCGGGTGCGTTCATTTTTCATTAATTAATTAAAACAGGCATCCGAAGAAACCCTAGGTGGTGGAACGCGTCCGTGCCTCTTCGGCATGGGCCGGGCGTCAGTCGCCAGCGTCGAGCGCCCGCGACGCCCCCAGCAGGGCCGGTGACTGGCTGGCGGTGATCACCCAGACGGGAATCCCGGCCAGATAGTCACGAAATCGTCCCTTGGACTCGAAGCGCTCGCGGAACGGCGAACGATCGAACACCGTTCCCAGCCTCGGCACGATGCCTCCACCAACAAACACGCCACCGCGCGCGCCCAGCGTCAGGGCCAGATTGCCGGCCACCGATCCCAAAAGGGCACAGAACATGTCCAGGGCCTCGACCGCCTGTGGATGCCGGCCGGCCAGCGCCGCCTCGGTGACGGCCGCTGGCGCCACGAGGCCGCCGGTATCGGCCTGATCGGCCTGACAGAGCAGACGGAACGTCTCCAGCAGCCCCTGCCCGCTGATCACGCGCTCGGCCGAGGCATGACCGTGCAGGCGGAACAGGCCGTCCATGACCAGCCGTTCGCGCACGGTCTGCGCCGGCAAGGTCACGTGCCCCCCCTCGCCCGCCAATGGGACCCAGCCGCCCTGCCCGTCGGGCAGCAGCCCGGAAACGCCCAAACCGGTCCCGGCACCCAGCAGGGCCATGGGAGCGCCCGCCAGCGCCCCTCTGCCACCCACCTGACGCAGGTCCGCGGGCGCCAGCGCCGGCACCGCCAGCGCCAGCGCGGTGAAGTCGTTGAGCAGACGCCAGCGCCGGAAACCGAAATGCTGTTGGACCTCGGACTGGGAGAACGACCAATGGTGGTTGGTCATCTGGACATGGTCGCCGGTGATCGGGTTGGCAATGGCGAGCGCCGCGGTGGAGGGCGCCTGCCGTCCGATTCCCGACAGGTAGGACGCGATGGCATCGGTCAGACCCGGGTAATCGGCGCAGGGCAGCACGGTGACATCGGTGATGGCTTCCCCGGGCCCTGCCTGCCAGGCAAAGCGCGCGTTGGTGCCCCCGATGTCGGCCAGCAGACGGGGATCTGGAAGGGTGGGCTTGGCGGTCATGAACGAACGGCAAAGGGTGCCGGCAGCGCCGGCTCACAGGATCCGGCATTATGCCGGACCTGTAACCAAATTACAT
>SBFU01000356.1 GCA_006227785.1 Burkholderiales bacterium | reverse complement strand
CCGTGGTACTGGTCGACGAAGGCCTCGATCTCGCCTTCGAGCACGGTCAGGTTGACGCTGTGGTCGTCGCCCGTCCAGTCCAGCAGCACGTCGGCCACGGTCTGCGGGTTGCGTTCGACCAGGCCCAGCAGCAGGTGCAGCAGCTCTTCACGGCGGCGCAGCGGCAGGCGCCCGACCATGCCGAAATCGATGAAGGCGATGCGGTTGTCCGGCAGGTAGAACACGTTGCCCGGGTGCGGATCGGCGTGGAACACGCCGTCCTGCACGATCATCTTGAGAACGGCCTTGGCGCCACGGCGCGCCAGCAGATGCCGGTCCAGGCCCTCGGCATCCAGTCGCTCGACCTCGTGGCCGGGTATGCCGGTGATGCGGTCCTGTACGTTGACGCGCTCGCGGGTGTGCGCCCAGTGGACCCTGGGCACCACGATCCAGGGCAGATCGGCCAGGTGGGTGGCAATGCGCTCGGCGTTGCGGCACTCGCTGGCCAGATCCAGCTCGCGGCGCAGGGAACGCGCCAGCTCGCGCACCAGCTGCACCGGCCGGTAGGGCCGCAGGGCCGGAATTTCGGCCTCGGCCACCGCTGCCAGCCGGGCCAGCAGGCGCAGATCGGCATCGATCGTGTCGGCGATGCCCGGCCGACGGATCTTCACCACCACCTCGCTGCCATCCTGCAGGCGGGCGCCGTGCACCTGGGCGATGGAGCCGGCCGCCAGCGGTTCGGCCTCGAAATGGGCAAACACCGCCTCGGGTTCGCCGCCCAGGTCCTCGCGCAACTGTTCGCGCAGGGCGTCCAGCGGGACCGCGGGCACATGGCTGTGCAGCTTCTCGAACTCGGCGATGTATTCGGGGCCGAACAGGTCGGCCCGGCCGGCCAGCACCTGACCGAACTTGACGAAGGTCGGCCCCAGCTCTTCCAGCGCCAGGCGCAGCTGCACCGCAGGCTCCAGCCGCGCCAGGTCGGCCGCGTGGTCCCAACGCAAGGCATGACCGGCCTTGTCGAGCTGCTCCGTCAGGCCGAGGCGGCGCACGCTGTCACCGAAGCCGTGCCGGATGAGCACGCCCAGAATCTGGTTGAGGCGCCCCATGTCGCGGGCGGCGCCCAGGGTTTCGATCAGCATGGCCGCATGATAGTGCCACGGTGGCGCGTTACAGTCGGCTCCTCCGTCGCCCACCGCACCGCCACATGCCGTCTCACCTGCCTCCGGGGCATGCCCGGACCCTCCAAAGCCGCCTGCTGCGCCTGGGCGCCTGGCTGCTGGTGCTGCTGGCTGCCGTGGTGGTTTGGCAACTGCAGCTGGTGCCGCTGGCCTGGCAGCTCGCCGCGCTGCGAGAGCGGGTTGCACCAGCCGGCGCGACGGCGCTGAACCTGTCGGGGCACCGGGTGGCCATCGAGGCCCGGCCGATCACAGGCATTGCCGACAACGCCTCGGGCCTGACCTACCACCCGGGCACCGGCACCCTGTTCGCCGTCATCAACCGGCCGGCATCTGTCGCCGAAATCAGCACCACTGGCGAACTGCTGCGCCTGATGCCGCTGGAGGGCGCACGCGATCCGGAAGACATGGCCCATGTGCAAGACGATCTGTTTGTGGTTGCCGACGAGCGCCACAACCGGCTGCTCTGGGTGCGCATCGGACCGCAATCCCGGCGCCTGACGGCAGAGCCGGTGACCGCTGTCGATCTGCCTGCCTCGCCCTTGCGCAACCAGGGCATCGAGGGCATTTCGTGGGACCCAGCCGGACAACGCCTGTTCGTGAGCCAGGAAATCTGGCCGCGCAAGGTCTGGCTGATCGAGGGCCTGCACCCGGGGCCGGCACCCGCCCCTGCGCCTGCGGTGGTCCGGGAATGGCGCCCCTCGGGTGGTGGCATGGTGCCGCTGGGCGACTATTCGGCCATCAGTCTGCACGAGGCCAGCGGTCAGCTGCTGGTGGCGAGCAAGCTCAGTGGCATGGTGCTGGCCTACGCGGCCGACGGGACGCTGGCCGGCACCCTGCCGCTGTGGCCGGGCTTTGGTGGGCTCACCCGGCGCGTTCCACAGGCCGAGGGCATGGCCCTGGACCCGGCCGGCACCGTGTACCTGGTGTCCGAGCCCAACCTGTTCTACCGTTTTGACCCCGGCCCACCCTGAGGCTGCGGCTGTCGCCTCGGGTCGCAGCGGGCTGTGCGGTCTGGCGTAGCATCACCATCATGAGCGACAGGCCTGTGCTGACACCGCCCGCCCGGTCTCTGGGTGATGAGCTGCGCGCGGCCGCCCGCGAGGCCCCGGACCGGGTCTTTCTGCGCATGCCGGGCACCGAACTGCGCTACGGTGATCTGGACCGGTTGTCGGACACCCTGGCCGGGGCGCTGGACGAGCGCGGCGTGGCACGGGGAGACCGTGTCAGCCTGATGCTGCCCAACTGCCTGGAATTCGTGGTGATCTGGTTCGCGCTGGCCAAGCTGGGCGCGGTGATGGCGCCGGTGAACACGGCCTTTCGCGGCGCCGCGCTGCGCGACGCCATCGACCTGGTGCAAAGCCGCTGGCTGTTCGTTCATGCCTCGCTGGCCGAGCAATGGCAGCCGCTGCTGCCGCAGCTGGCCTCGGTGAAAGAGCGGGTGCTGGTGGGCGGTGTGGTGCCCGGTGTCGAGGCCCTGGCCTATGCGCAGCTGATCGAGGCACCGGCGCCGCCCCCGCCGGCGGTCGATGTGGCGCCGTCGGACCTGTGCCTGCTGCTCTACACCTCGGGCACCACCGGACGCTCCAAGGCGGCCATGCACAGCCACCGCTTTGTGCTGTCGCAGGCGGACGGTGTGGTGGCCGGTCTGGCGCTGCGCAGCGACGACGTGCTCTACTGTCCCTACCCGCTGTACCACCTCGATGCGGCCGTGATGACGGTGGCGCCGGCGCTGCGCCTGCGGGCGGTGGCCGCGATCGGCGAGCGTTTCAGCGTCTCGCGTTACTGGGACGAGGTGCGCACCCTGGGCGCCACGGTGTTCGACTTCATGGGCGCGACGCTCACCATGCTGTGGAAGCAGGCGCCCGGCCCGCGCGACCGCGAGCACCGCGCCCGGCTGGGCTGGGGGGTGCCGCTGCCGGCCTGGGCACCCGAGTTCGAGGCCCGCTTCGGCTGCCGGCTGGTCGAGCTCTATGGCTCGACCGAGGTGGGCGGCATCATCTACACGCCGCAGGACCGGCCCCGCCGCACCGGCTCCTGCGGGGTGATCGGCCCGCTGTGGCAGGCCGAGTTGCAGGATGCAGAGGGTTTTGCCGTGCCCACCGGCGGCGTTGGCGAACTGGTGGTGCGGCCCCGTGCACCGGACGCCATCATGCGCGGCTACTGGGCCATGCACGAAGCCACGCTGGAAGCCTTTCGCCAGCAGTGGTTCCACACCGGTGACCTGATGCGCCAGGACGCCGACGGCTTCTTTTATTTCGTCGGCCGCAACCGCGACGTGGTGCGCCGCCGTGGCGAGAACATTTCGGCCGCCGAGGTGGAAATGGGCCTGGAAACCCATCCCGAGGTGCTGGAGAGCGCCGTTTACGGCGTGCCCAGCGAGATGACCGAGGACGAAGTGATGGCCTGCGTGGTGCGCCGCCCCGGCAGCACGCTGGACGCCCACGCGCTGGCCGCCCACGCGGCGCAGCAGATGGCCCGCTTCATGGTGCCGCGCTACATCCGCTTTGCCGACAGCCTGCCCAAGACCCCGACCGACAAGGTGGAGAAATTCCGCCTGATCGAACAGGGCATCACGCCCGACACCTGGGACCGCGAACACAGCCCGTCCCCCTGACCCCGGAGAGCCTTTTCATGTCCGATGCCATCCTGGAAACCCGCGGCCCGATCAGCCTGGTCACACTCAACCGGCCACAGCGCCTGAACGCCATCGGCGGGCAACTGCTGCCCGATTTGCACGATGCCCTGCAGCGGGCCCAGCAGGACCCCGAGACCCGGGTCATCGTACTGACCGGCGCCGGCCGGGCTTTCTGCGCCGGTGACGACCTGAAGGAATTCGGTGACCAGACTCAGTCACCGGAGCACGTGGCCCGGGTCTGCGAAGACATCCAGCAGATCACCCGCGACCTGATGTTCGGTCCCAAGCTGGTGGTGGGCGCGGTGCATGGCTGGGCAGTGGGTGGGGGCTTCGAATGGGTGCTCAACTGCGATCTGGTGGTGGCCGCCGAGGACCTGAAGTGCTTTTTCCCCGAGATGCAGCTGGGGCACTTCGTGACCGGCGGTGTCACGCACCTGCTGCCGCAGGCGCTGGGCCATCAACGGGCCATGGAACTGATCGTGCTGGGCGAGCAGCTCGATGCCCGCACGCTGCAATCGCTGGGCCTGGTCAACCGGGTGGTGCCCGCCGATCAGGTGCTGGA
>SBFU01000416.1 GCA_006227785.1 Burkholderiales bacterium | reverse complement strand
GTCAAGCGGTTGCCACTGGCCACGCCGGTGCGCTTGCTGCCATAGTCGAAGGCCAGAAAGGTCTGGCAGGAGGCAGGCAGTTCACCGAGCATCAGGCAGCCACCAGGTCAGCAGGGACGACCGGCCAGCACACCCTGCGGGACCGGCTTGGCCGGGCCGCAGACCTGGTGCACTGTCCGCGGCCGGCGAGACAGGGGTTGAGGCGATGCGGCGCGGAGGGTGCTTCATGGGTTCAGGCATGCCCGGCATCTGGCGAGAGCATCCAGGACTGCAGCCCCAGCAAGGCCATGGCCCGGTCGTAGCGCTCGTCCACCGGGACATCAAAGATCAGGCTGTGGTCGGCTTCCACCGTCAGCCAGCTGTTCTCCGTGATCTCCGATTCGAGCTGACCCTGGCCCCAAGAGGCGTAGCCCAGGGTGACAAACACCTTGCGCGGACCGCCGCCGGAAGCCATGGCTTCCAGCACATCCTTGGACGTGGTCATTTCCAGCCCGCCGGGAATCGTCAGGGTGGAGGCATACACCGATTCGCCCTCGGCGCCTTCAACCGCCTCGTGCAGCACAAAGCCCCGCTCGGTCTGCACCGGCCCGCCCAGAAACACGGGCTGTGCGGCCAGTTCCTCGCGCCCCAGCGACAACTCCACCTTGTCGAACAGTTGCGCCAGGCGGATTTCGCCCGGTTTGTTGATGACCAGTCCGAGGGCACCCCGGTCGCTGTGCTCGCACATGAACACCACGCTGCGGCCAAAAAGCTCGTCGCTGAGCCCGGGCATCGCAATCAGGAAATGATTGGTGAGGTTGATGGGGGCAGAATCCGCAGACATGCGGCCATTTTAAGGGGGTGCCTGCGGCCTCAATGGGCGCACGGATTCCATGGCCGCCTTCAGCAGGACCGACATGAACACCTACGACAAAGGACTGATGTGGTTCAGGCGCGACCTGCGCGCCCAGGACAACGCGGCATTGCACCATGCATTGCGCTCCTGCCGTCAGGTCTGGTGCGTGTTCGTCTTTGATACCGACATCCTGGACCCCCTGCAGGCTCGCGGTCTGACGGCGGACCGCCGGGTCGAATTCATCCGGGAATCCCTGGTCGATCTGGACGAACAGCTGCGTACGCTGGGTCAGTTGCACGGAAAGGCCGACACCGGACTCATCGTCCGCCACGCGCGGGCAACGGAAGAGATACCGGCGCTGGCCGCCCGGCTGGGCGTGCAGGCCGTTTTTGCCAACCACGATGACGACCCGGTCGCCAAGGCGCGCGACGCCCAGGTGCTGGGCACGCTGGCCCACAGCGGGGTCATGTTTCATGGCTTCAAGGACCAGGTGATCTTCGAGCGGCGCGAGGTGCTGACGCAGGCCGGCGGCGTGTTCGGCGTGTTCACCCCGTACAAGAATGCCTGGCTGCGCCAGCTGACGGCCGGACACCTGGAACCGTGGCCGATCGAGTCCCTGGCAATGACCCTGGCGCCGCTGCCTGGCCCGGCCGGGGGCGAATGGAACACCCCGGTGCCCCGCCTGTCCGATATCGATTTCCAGCCCACCAACCTGTCCAAGCTGGCCCTGCCCACCGGCAGCGCCGGCGCGCACCGCCTGTTCGAGGACTTCGTCGAACGCATCGATCGCTACCACGAGACACGCGACTTTCCGGCCGTCAAAGGCCCGAGCTACCTCAGCGTGCACCTGCGCTTTGGCACCATCTCCATACGCACGGTGGCGTCGGTCGCTTACCGCATGCACCTGCAGGGCCTGCAAGGCGCCAGCACCTGGCTTTCAGAGCTCATCTGGCGCGACTTCTACCACCAGATCCTGGCCAACTTTCCGCATGTGGTCGGCAAATCCTTCAAACCCGAGTACGACCAGGTGCGCTTTGACCACAGCCGCCACGGAAAAGCCCTGTTCGAGGCGTGGTGCGAAGGGCGCACCGGCTACCCGCTGGTGGACGCGGCCATGGCGCAGATCAACCAGACCGGTTACATGCACAACCGGCTTCGCATGGTGACCGCCAGCTTTCTGGTCAAGGACCTGGGGGTGGACTGGCGCTGGGGGGAAGCCTATTTCGCCGACCACCTGATTGACTATGACCTGGCGGCGAACAACGGCGGCTGGCAGTGGGCGGCATCCACCGGCTGCGACGCGCAACCCTGGTTCCGCATCTTCAACCCGGTCACGCAAAGCCAGAAGTTCGACCCCCAGGGACGCTTCATCCGGCGTTACCTGCCCGCCCTGGCGAACCTGCCCGAGGCGGCACTGCACGCGCCCTGGATGGCCAACGAGGTGGAGCTGGCGGCCAGCGGTCTGGCCATCGGCCGCGACTATCCCGGACCGGTGGTCGACCATGCCCAGGCGCGCGAGCAGACCCTGGCTCGCTATGCGGTGGTCAAGAAACCGGCCACCCTGCCCAAGCGGGGCTAGGGACCGGACGCGGACTCAGGCCTCGGATGTAACCTGCGTGTAGTGGGCGATCAAGGCCAGCAACTCGTCTTCGGAGTACGGCTTGCCCAGGTAGTGGTTGACCCCCAGTTCCCGTGCATGCTCGCGGTGCTTCTCCGCGATGCGCGAGGTGATCATGATCACCGGCAGGTCCGACAGGCTGGCGTCGGCGCGGATGTTGCGCACCAGATCGAAGCCATCCATGCGGGGCATCTCGATGTCCGACAGCACCACCGCAGGCCGCTCCTGCTGCAGACGCTCCAGGGCCTGCAGGCCATCGGCCGCCAGCGCAACGCGATAGCCTTCGCGCTGCAGCAGGCGCTGGGTGACGCGACGCACGGTGATCGAGTCGTCGACCACCAGCACCAGCGGCACGGCCGAGACGACGGACGCGCCCACCTCCTCCTGGCCTGTGGCCTGCTGCACGGTGGTCTGGGCCTGCTGGGCTGCCGTCCATTCGGCCACCTGGGCACCATAAACCGTGGCCAGCGCCACCGGGTTGTAGATCAGGGCCACTGCACCCGAAGCCAGCATCGAGATACCGGCCAGACCGGGCAGGCGCGAAAGCTGCGGGCCCAGGTTCTTGACCACCACTTCCTGGTTGCCCAGCACCTCGTCCACGTGCATGGCCACACGCTGCGCCGCACTGCGGAAGATGACCACCGGCAGCGTGCGCGACTGCATCTCTTCCGAACGGGGAGAGGATTGCAGCAATGCGCCGGCCCAGTAGAAGGGCACATCCTCATCGCCCATCTTGAGCGTACCCGTGGTGTAGGCCTGGGCCAGATCGGCGCTGCCCACCCGCCGGACGATTTCGACCACCGTGGAGGGCACGCCCCAGGTCAGCGCGCCTGCGCGCAGCATCACCACCTGCGTGACCGCGGTGGTCAGGGGCAGCACCAGCTCGAAGCTGGTGCCCTCGCCCTTGCGGCTGTGGGTCAGGATGCGACCACCGAGGGCCACCACATCGGCGCGCACCACGTCCATGCCCACGCCCCGACCAGCCAGCGCCGACACCTCGTTGGCGGTGCTCAGACCCGCCAGGAAAATCAGCTGGGCGGCTTCGTCATCACTGAGCTGGCTACCGGGGGTGATGAAACCCTGGGCTTCGGCCTTGCTTCGCAAGCGATCGAGGTCCAGTCCCGCGCCGTCGTCCTTGAACACCACGCCCACGTCGTTGAGTTCCTGCTTCAGCAGAATCTCGATTCGGCCTTCCGCCGGTTTGCCCGCGGCCAGGCGTTGCTCCGGCGCTTCAATGCCATGCACCACGCAATTGCGCAGCAGGTGCTCGAACGCGCCGGTCATGCGGTCCAGCACGCCACGGTCCATCTCGATATTGCCGCCGGTGATGTCCAGTCGGACCTGTTTCCCGGTCTCCTTGGAGGCTTGGCGCACCACGCGGTAGAGCCGCTCCGAAATGCCTTCGAACTCCACCATGCGCGTGCGCAACAGATCGCGCTGCAGTTCGCGCGTCTGTCGGGCCTGGGCCACCAGACTGTCTTCCGTGGCCTCCACCGCGCGTTGCAGGTTGCGCTGCACGGTGGCGACGTCGTTGACCGACTCGGCCATCATGCGGGTGAGTTCCTGCACCCGGGTGAAACGGTCGAACTCCAACGGATCGAACGACTGGTTGGCATCCTTGGCCTGTGCCAGACGCGACTGCATCTGCGTTTCAGCCTGCAACTCGACGTCGCGCAGCTGAAGCCGCAAGCGGTCCAGGTTGCCCGTCAGATCCTTGAGCGAACCGCGCAAGGTGACGAGTTCGCTCTCCATGCGGGAGCGCGTGATCATGACTTCACCGGTCTGGTTCACCAGCCGGTCAAGCAGCTCGGGCCGGACCCTGACCGCAGCGCCCGACCGGGCGGCCATGGGCATCGGTGCCGACAGCGCGGGCAGCTGAAGCGGTACCGCTGGCGTTGTGACG
>SBFU01000365.1 GCA_006227785.1 Burkholderiales bacterium | reverse complement strand
ACCCGGCCGGCGCCATGGCGTCGGCCGTTGCCAAGCTGCAGGGGCTCAAACGCTGAGGCTGGGTGGCCCTGATTTCATGAACTGAAACAGGGCCGGTTCAGTGTCCTTTTGCACGTCTGGGCCAGCTCAAGTGCGGGCCGTGCGGGTCGATAAGGGTGTGACAGCCCCGAATTGGCCCCAACGCACACCCCCGCCATGGAACTCGAAGCCCTGCTCAATTACCCGCGTGCCTTGCCGACCATGCCCCGCAGCGTGTCGGACCTGCTGGCGGAGATGAACAAGGAAGACCCCAGCCCCAAGCGGGTGGGGGAGCTGATTGCCCGGGACCCGGCGCTGACCACCCGGGTCTTGCGCCTGTCCAACTCGGCCTTCTTCCGCGTCAGCCGCAAGATCGGCAACGCCGACGAGGCGGTGGCGCTGCTGGGCATGACCCATGTCCGCTCGCTGGTGATGGCGGCGGCCCTGGGTGCCAGTTTCAAGAACATCCCGGGCATGGACCTCAAGCAGTTCTGGCGTTACAGCCTGCGGGTGGCCGACATCTCTCGTTCGCTGGCCGGCATCCTGCGCCAGAACGAGGGCAATGCCTTCACCGCCGGCCTGATCCACTGCATTGGCGAGCTGGTCATGCACATCGCCATGCCCGACGAGATGGGACCGATCGACATGCTGACCTCGCCGCTGGACCTGCAACGCGGTATCGCCGAGGAGAACGCTTTTGGCTTCACCTACGCGGACGTCAGCGCCGGCATGGTCGAAAAGTGGCAGTTCCCGCAGGAGATGGTCAGCGCCCTGAAGCACCAGATTGCGCCCTTCGAAGGCGAGCACTACGACACCCTGGGCGGCATCATCCACCTGGCGTCCTGGCGCGCACGGGCTGAAGAAATCCAGCTCGACAACAACGGCCTGGTGGCGACCTTCCCCGACATGGTCGGCCTCTCGCTGGGGCTGGACCTGGACAGTGTGCTCGGCAAGGACCCCGCCGAATGGTCGTTCAGCCAGGCGCTGGGCGCCTTTGTGGATTGATCTGGATCAGACATTCAAGTTTTCTGGCAGCGGGACGATAACTTTTTTACCTAACCCCCAACCACGACACCAAGGCAGGTGCACCATGCAGATCGAGAAGCTCCTCAAGCAGCCCAACGCGCTCCCGTCGGCGCCCAAGGTCGTGCGCCAGCTGATTGAAACCTTCGATCAGGAAGATGTGGACATGGTGAAGGTGGCCGCCCTGATCCAGGAGGATCCGGTGCTGACCGCCAAGCTGCTGAAGATGGCCAACTCGGCTTTCTTCGGTCTCACCCGCTCGGTGACCAATGCCCGTGAAGCCCTGAACGTGATGGGCCTGATGAAAGTCCGGGCGCTGGTGATTGCCGCCTCGCTGGGCGACGGCTTCCACTGTGTCGGTGGCGTCAACCTGAACCAGTTCTGGCGCTACAGCCTGAACACCGCCAACCTGGCGCGTTACCTGGCCCTGCCGATCCGCATCGACGAGAACACCGCCTTCACCGCCGGTCTCATCCACTGCGTGGGCGAGCTGGTGATGCACGCTGGCATGCCCGAAGCCATGCTGGATCTCACCCGCAGCGTGCCCATGCTGGACCTCAAGCGCGCCCGCGCCGAGAAGGGCCTGTTCGGCTACCACTATGGCGATGTGGGTGCTGCCCTGGCCCGTGAATGGCGCTTCCCCAAACGCATGGTCCAGGCCATCGAGCACCAGGTGGCGCCGTTCGACAACGACATCTACGAGCCCATCGCCGGCGTGATCCACATCGCCAGCTGGCGTGCCCGCGCACAGGAACTGGACCTGAAGGCCGAGCTGCTGATCAACACCTACCCCGACCCGGTCGGTCTGGCCCTGGGCATCGACCCCGACACCGTGATCGGCGAGGAAATCCCGGCCCTGACACGCGAAGGTGCCTCTGAAGAGACGGCTTGACAGAGCCCGGCTGCGCGACAATCGCAGCCCATGCAAGCACTGCGTCTCTACGCGGGCCCGCGGGCCCGTCAGCACATCGAACAGCATGGCCTGCGTCCCAACGATGTGGGCGTGATCCCGGCCGCGGCGGGTGGGCCCAAGGGCCTGATCCTGGGGCCGCTGGACCGTTTCATCTTCGCTGACTGGCTGGCGGGCAGCCGGCAGACGGTACACCTGGTGGGCGCATCCATCGGTGCCTGGCGCATGGCCACCGCCTGCCTGGACCAGCCCCTGGCGGCCTTCGAGCGGCTGGAGCGCGACTACATCGCCCAGCACCACCCACCCCCACCGGGCAAGAAGCGACCGCCGCCGGAAGCCATCAGCGCGGTGTTTGCGGGCAATCTGAAGACCTTCTACAGCGGCCGGCTGGCCGAGGTGTTGAACCACCCGCGCTACCGCCTGCACGTGGTGGCCTCACGCGGGCGCCACCTGTTGCACCACGACGGCCCCTGGCGCACCCCGCTGGGTTACCTGGGGGCCTTCGCCGCCAACGCCCTGCACCGGCGTGCACTGGGCGCCTGGCTGGAGCGGGTGGTGTTCTCGTCGGTCGAACCGCAGACCGGGCGCACCACCGGGCTGCCGTTTGGCACCCACGATTTCCGCACCCGGCAGGCCCCGCTGCGCGAGGACAATTTCATGGACGCGCTGCAGGCCAGCTGCTCCATTCCCTTTGTGCTCAAGCCGGTGCACGGTATCGCCGGTGCACCGTCGGGCTGCTACTGGGACGGTGGCATCACCGACTACCACCTGCACCTGCACTACCAGCCGGCGGCCGAGGCCCCCATCGTGCTCTATCCGCATTTCCAGCGGGCCGTGGTGCCCGGCTGGCTGGACAAGCCCTGGCGCTCGCGTCACCGGGCCAGCAGCGCGCTCGACAGCATGGTGGTGCTGGCACCCGACCCGCAGTGGATTCAGACCCTGCCCGAGGCCAAGCTGCCTGACCGCAACGACTTCACGCGTTACGCGCACGACCCGCAGGCGCGGATGCGCAACTGGACCACGGCCGTCGGTGCGGCGCGGCAGCTGGCAGATGAGTTTGCCGGGTGGCTGGAGCGACCCGATCTGGCGCGTGTGGAGGCGCTGTAGGAGGGGGTGGATTCCCGCTTTCGCGGGAATGACGGATTCAATCCCTCAAGCACCTTCCGTCATGCCCGCGCAGGCGGACATCCACACGCACTGTCCGTCATGCCCGCGCAGGCGGACATCCACACGCACTGTCCGTCATGCCCGCGCACGCGGGCATCCACGCCCGAAGTTGTTCACCCCAGACACCGCCATCAGGGCATGGCCAGTGGCCCCGCCCAGCCGGTGAACGGTTTGGGCAAGGGCGGGGCATAGTCACCCCGCTTGCTGGTGCGCAGGCCCAGCGCCGACAGCCCTTCTGCGAACTTCACGGCCACGGCCACGCCGTCGATGACGGGCACACCCAGGCGCTGGCTGAGCTCGTCGCACAGCGGTGCCATGCCGGCGCAACCGAGCACGATGGCACCGCTGCGGTCGCGCTCCAGCGCCGCACGGGCGGTGTCTTCGATTTGCTGCAGCGTCGACTCGCCACAGCACTCCAGCGCCAGCACCGGGATGTCGGTGCCATGGATGCCGCGGCACTGGTGGTGCATGCCGTAGCGCTGCACCAGGCGCTCGGCCATGATGCAGGTGCGGGTCATGGTGGTGACGACGGAGAAGCCGGTGGCCAGCATGGTGGCGGCATGAAAGGCCGCCTCGGCAATGCCCAGCACCGGCGCCTGCGTGAGCTCTCGCGCGGCTTCCAGGCCCGGGTCGCCAAAGCAGGCGATGACCACCGCATCGGGTACCCAGTCGGTCGCCAGGCGCAACTGCTCGGCCACACCGGCCGCGGCAAAGGCCTCGTCGTAATGGCTTTCGATGGATACCGGACCGAAAGTGGGGTGCACCGCACGGATCTCGGTGCCCGGTGCGGCCACCGCCCGGGCCGCCTCCGCGATGGATTCGGTCATGGGGCCCGAGGTGTTCGGGTTGATCAGCAGCAGTTTCATGGTGGTGTCCCTTGGGAGGTCCCTTTTTGGTGAGTTTTGCATACAAAACGGAAGTGTGCACGCCCCAAATTGAAGCGCCGGCCTCTGCCGTCTGCGCCGCAATGGTGCGGGTAAATCCTTATAAAACGTAGGCTTACTGTGAAAAAAGGCAATGAAATCAGGTGCTTTCAGGCGTTTGTGGATGTTGATGGTCCTGCGGATGGCATGGTGATTGCATACAAAAAACTTGCCAACCCCAGCGAGGGCGTGCATGCTTCCCCCGCGGAGGCCGCACGGTTCTGCTGGCGGTTGACGTTCCCGAACCCTTTGTCGACATTTGCTGGAGTCAAGATGAATCGGTCCACCACCACGCCTCGCTTCGCGCCCAAAGTTC
>SBFU01000471.1 GCA_006227785.1 Burkholderiales bacterium | reverse complement strand
ACCGCCACCCTGGTGGGCATCACCAAGGAAATGGCCATCTGGGACACCCCCTTCCTGTTCAACAACGCCAAAGAGGCCGATGCCGTGCTGGACGGCCCGGTGGGCCAGAAGGTGATGGACAAGCTGCAGGAAAAAGGCCTGGTCGGCCTTGTGTACTGGGAAAACGGCTTTCGCAACCTGACCAACAACAAGCGGGCTGTGGCCAGGCTGGAGGACATGGAGGGGATCAAGCTGCGCGTGATGCAGAACAACGTGTTCATCGACAGCTTCAAGACCCTGGGCGCCAACGCGGTGCCGCTGCCGTTCTCGGAACTGTTCACCGCCCTGGAGACCAAGACCGTCGATGGTCAGGAGAACCCCTACAACACCATCCTGTCGAGCAAGTTCTACGAGGTGCAGAAGTACCTGACTGTGACCAACCACGTCTACAGCCCGTGGATCGTCACCGTGAGCAAGAAGTGGTGGGATGGCCTGTCGAAGGACGAGCAGAAGATCCTGATGGATGCCGCCAAGAAAAGCCGCGACTTCGAGCGCCAGGATACCCGTGCCGAAGCGGCCAAGGCGCTGGCCGACCTCAAGGGCAAGGGCATGCAGGTCAACGAACTGAGCCCGGCTGAGGCCAACCGCATGCGCGAGAAGCTCGGCGCCATCAACGCCAGCATTGCGGCCAATGTGGGTGATGCACTCTGGAAGGAAGTGCAGGCGGCTGTGGCCCAGGCACGGGCCGCCAACAAGTGAGCACCCAGGCCTAGGGCCTGAAGATCTCGCGCAGGGCGTCCAGCAGGGTCGGTGGTCCGGCCAGCTGGACGCCTTTTTCGTCGGAGATGTCGGTCACCCAGCCACCTTCGCGCCATTCGCTGTAGATCCAGTCGTTGCCGGCAAAGTCCAGACCAGGCGGTGGCGGCGGTGCAGCGGCCACCGGCACGCCCATGAGTGCGCGCTCCATGAAGTCGGACCAGATGGGCAGGGCCGTACGGCTGCCCGACTCCTGCGGGCCCAGGCTGCGCGGCGAACCATGGCCCACCCACACCACGGCGGCCAGGCTCGGGTGGTACCCGGCGAACCAGGCGTCGAAGGCTTTGTCGGTGGTGCCGGTCTTGCCATAGAGGTCAGGACGACGCAGGCGCTGCTGCACGCTGGCCGCGGTGCCGCTGCGGGTGACTTCGGCCAGCATGTCGCCGCTCAGCCAGGCGTTGCGAGCCGGGATGGCGCGGTTGTCGTCGGTGCGTTCGGCTGGTGCCGGGGCCTCGAACAGGACCTTGCCCTGCGCGTCGGTGATCTTTTCCACCACCACCACCTCGGGCAGCCAGCCGCCATTGGCCAGCGTGGCGTAGGCGCGGGTCATCTGCAGCGGCGTGACCTGGCCGGTGCCCAGGGCCAGGGTGAGGTTGTCCGGCTGGCGCGTGGCGTCCAGCCCGAAGCGGCTCAGCCACTGACGCGCCTGGGTGGTGCCCGATTCCTGCAGCACCCGCACACTGACCAGGTTGCTGGAGCGCGCCAGGGCTTCACGCAGGCTCAGCGGCGCGTCTTGCGAGGTGCCGCCGCTGTTGCCCGGGCTCCAGCCGTTGGCCGCTGTGAAGGGGCGGTCGTCCACCAGCGTGCCGGGCATGATGCGCGACTCCAGCGCCGCCGAATAGACCAGCGGCTTGATGGCCGAGCCGGGCTGGCGCCAGGCCTGGGTGGCATGGTTGAACGGCTGACGGGCGAAGTCGAAGCCACCCACCAGGGCGCGCACACGGCCGGACGCGGGGTCCATGGCCACCAGCGCCGCCTCGGCTTCCGGCCACTGGGTGATGCTCCAGCGCTTGCCTTGCTGCACGACCCGGATCACCGAGCCGCGCTCGATCTTCAGGCCTGGGCGGGCTTTGGCCCCGAGTGCGGCGCGGGCCCAGTTCAGACCGTCGCCCTGCAAGGTGATGCGCTCACCCTGGGCCAACTGGACCTTGACCGCCTTGGGGCTGGCGTCGAGCACCACGGCCAGTCGCAGCAGTTCGTCGTCGCGCTGTGCCTTGAGGGCGTCGAGCACGGCCTCGTGCACCGCCGGGCCGTCACCCGAGGGCAGGCTGACCCTGGCTTCCGGCCCGCGCCAGGGGCTGCGCCGGTCCTGCGCCAGCAGGCCGCGCTGCAGGGCGCTGTGGGCCGCCTGCTGCTGTTTCGAGTCGATCGAGGTGACCACCTTGATGCCGCTTGAATAGGCCTCGGTGCCAAAGCGCTCCACCACCACGCGCCGGGCCATTTCGGCCACGTGCGGGGCCTGGATGGCGCGCTCACCCGGCGGGCGGATGTGCAGCTTCTCGGCCTTGGCCTTCTTGGCCTGCGCCTCGTTGATCAGCCCGGTGGCCAGCATGCGTTCGAGCACGATGTGCTGGCGGCGCGTGGCCCGCTGCAGGTTGGTCACCGGGTTGGCGTAATGCGGGTTCTGCGGCAGGCCGGCCAGCATGGCGGTCTCGGCCAGGCTCAGTTCGTCCATGGCCTTGCCGAAGTAGGTGCGCGCCGCCGAGGCAAAGCCGTAGGCCCGCTGGCCCAGGTAGATCTCGTTGAGGTAGATCTCCAGGATCCGGTCCTTGGGCAGGGCGTCTTCCACCCTCAGCGCCAGCACGATTTCCTTGGCCTTGCGCTCGACGCTGAACTCGTGGGTCAGCAGCATGGTGCGCACCAGCTGCTGGGTGATGGTCGAGGCGCCCTGGCGACGGCCACCGGTCAGCATGGACAGCGCCGCGCGCGCCATGCCCTTGGGGTCGACCCCGCCATGCTCGTGAAAGCGGGTGTCCTCCACCGCCAGCACCGCCTGCTGCAGCAGGCGCGGCATGCGGTCCAGGGGCACGTACTCGCGCCGCTCGGTACCGAACTGCGCAATTTGCACCCCATCGGCGGTCAGCACCTGCAGCGGCAGCTTGGGCTGGTACTGGACGATGCGGTCGATGGGCGGCAGCTCGAAGGGCGACGCCGCGCCTGCCGGCAGCGCCACCAGGGGTGCGCCGAGCACAAGCAGGCCCGCAGCCAGGGCCTTTCGGCGCGATGTGACCAGAAACATGGCGCGAATTATCGGGTCGCACGGTCATGCCACCGTGAAGGCCCGGTAACGGTTTGTTTGTTTCGTGCGTTTGTCCCGGAACCGCCCTGGCCGGCCACTATGATCGGTTGCGTACCCAGGGAGAAGAAAGCGTTGGACCCCCCAGAAGCCGGCCAGACGGCGACATCGACATCCGCACCGTTGCCCGCTGCACCGGGCGGCCGGCTGGTCCGCCGGCTCAAGTGGCTGGCCTGGAGCGTGTTCTGGCTGCTGGTGCTGGCCGCACTGGCCTGGCACGAACTGCATTTCTCGACCCTGCAGTCCTGGTGGCTCACCCGCTACGCGCGCAGTCTCACCTACAACCTGCACCTGGGACAGGCCGAAGGCTTTGTCGCGCCGTCGCACGGGCCCTACAACCAGCGCCTGGGCTACACCGAGCTGCCCCTGTTCACCCAGCGCCTGCAGGAGCGCGGCCTGGTGGTGAGCCAGCAGACCGCGCCCGAACCGGCCCTGCGCCGCCACTTTGAACTCGGCCTGTCCAACCCGTTTGTGCAGCGCGCGCACGCCGGCCTGACGGTGTATGACTGCCGGCGCGAGCCGGTCTACGCGTTCCGCTACCCGAACCGGCGCTACGAGCGCTTCGAGGACATCCCCGAGCCGGTGGTCAAGGCACTGCTGTTCATCGAGAACCGGGACCTGCTGGACGAAGGCCGCCCCAGGCTCAACCCGGCGGTGGACTGGGTGCGCTTTGCGCGCGCCGTCATGGGTCAGCTGGGCAGCCGCCTCGACATCGACCTGGACAGCCCCGGTGGCAGCACGCTGGCCACCCAGACCGACAAATACCGGCACTCGCCCGGCGGTGTCACGCACGACCCGCGCGAGAAGCTGCGCCAGATGGTCTCGGCCGCCGTTCGTGCCTACCGGCAAGGCGAGCACAACCTGCCGGTGCGCCGCCAGATCGTGCTCGACTACCTCAACACCGTGCCGCTGGCCGCCGCGCCGCGCCATGGCGAAGTGCACGGGCTCGGTGACGGCCTGTGGGTCTGGTTCGGCACCGACTTCACCGACGCCTGGCACGCCATGCTGCGTGCCCGCGACCCCCAGCCCCCCGGGCAGGGTCAGGCGCAGGTGCTGCGCCAGGTGGTGGCGTTGATGGTGGCGCACCGCCGGCCCGCGTGGTACCTGTTCCAGGGGCGTGATGACCTCGACCAGGCCACCGACGCCCACCTGCGCCTGCTGCGCGGTGCTGGGATCATCTCGCGCGAATGGCGTGACGCAGCGCTGGCCGAACGCCTGCGTTTCCGCGACATGGCGGCCAACCCGCCCCGGCCCGAGGTCTACCCG
>SBFU01000487.1 GCA_006227785.1 Burkholderiales bacterium | reverse complement strand
GTGAGCCGTCGGATCCGCGCCACCCCATTGAACCGGCCGCGCCCGCCGCCGATGCCGCCCCCGCCGCCGAGGATGGCGCAGCCTGGCTGGTGCAGCGCTTGACCGATCTGATCGGCCGTGATCAGGTCAGTACCTGGGTCCAGACCGATGAGCTGATCAGGCGCATCGTGGCCACGGTGGACAACCTCGACAGCGGCCATGCCGCCCCGGCACTGTGGCCCGTGCACCCCGTGCCAGGCCGGTTCACCACGCAGGCGCTGACCGGTGGCGGTGAACGCATCCATCCGGACAACGCGGCGCGCTATGCGCCGGCCGTGCGTCTGGCCACATCGGTCGACCTGGATCAGCTGGTGGCGGCCTACCGCCAGCTGTACCCGCAATTCCAGAAGGCCTATGAAGAACTGGGCTACCCCGGCCGCTATTTCAACGACCGCCTGGTGGCGGTGCTGGACCACCTGATCGGCACGCCCGTCCCGGCTGAGCGCCCCGAGGTGGCCCTGGTGGAGGTCAAAGGCACAGTGCCCTCGACGCGACCCTGGGTCCGCTACGAATTCACAGACCCGACCCTGGCGCGCCTGTCGGCAGGGCAAAAAATGCTGCTGCGCACCGGGCCTGACCAGCAGCGACGCCTGCAGGCCGTTCTGGTGCAGTTGCGGGCACGCGTGGCACGGCCTTGACCCCAGGGGCTGTTTTCAGCGGGGCGCATTCGCCTGCCGTGCGGACTTGGCGGCGCGCAGCAGCTGGTCGGGCGTGCCTTCCCACAGCAGAAAAAAGCCGTCCTTGCGGCTGACCTGAAGCCAGGTTTGCCAGGGGGTGTGCGCCAGGCCTGGCGGCACCTGCGCCAGTTCGTCCTGGGCCAGCCCCAGCGACAGCGTGCCGCCGCGCTGGTAGCCAGGTTGTTGCCTCGCCAGCCTCACCGTGTCCTGGGCCCGCTTCAGTTCGGCCTGGGTGGGGGCGGGCAGGCTGTAAACCAACCATCGGCGGCCAGCCGGCGCCGGGTCCAGTCCGTAGGCAGCACCCCGACTGGTCTGGTCCAGCACGAGCGGAAGGCGGGCATCGATCGGCTCGAAAGCACCGGCCACCCTTGGCGTCAGCCGGATGTGCAGCCAGGCGCGGGCGTCTGGCGAGGGTGCCAGACCTTTGTCCACCTGGACCGCCATCATGACCTGTGCCGGGTCGGTGTCCAGCAACTGCCCTGACAACTGACCCAGCCGGGGCAGGGACCGAAGCGGTACCCCGCCACATGCGGTCAGTCCGGTAGCGGCCAGGCAGGCCAGCCAGTGGCGACGGGTGAAGCGCGGGGCGGGGAAAGGGTTCAGCTTTGGCATGGTGAGATCCTGGGGTTGCACAAAAGAAATTTCTGTAAAACAATAACAAATTTCTGAAATACAATCAATCTTGATGGAGGTCATGCACCATGTCTGATTCCCGCCGACCGCGCCCGGTCACCACCGCCAAGGCCATCACACCGGTCTTGCCAAACCGCCTGCGCCGCATGAGCCGCTGGATGGTTCGTGCCTGTTGGGCCCTGCTGTTGCTGTTGCCCGCCGGTTTGCTGGCCTATGCCTGGGTCGGCACCGATGAGCTGCTGCTGCGCCATGCCAACCTGTCGGCCCACGCCCTGCTGGCGCCGCTGTCGGACCTGCAACGGGCGGGGGCCGGCGTGTTGCTGGCCTTGCCGCTGGGCTTTCTGCTGGTCGGCATATGGAACGCCAAGACCTGCTTCGGGCGGTTTGCGCAGGGGCAGGTGTTCACCCTGGACGCCGTGGTGGGGCTTCGCCGGGTGGCAGGCTGGGTGGCCGCCGCTGCACTGGCCGCCCTGCTGTGCAGCATGGCCGCCTCGGTGGTCCTGACCCTGCATCATCCCGCCGGTCAGCGCATGCTGGCGCTGGGCGTCGGCTCCAACCACCTGGTCACCCTGTTCTTTGCCGCGCTCGTCTGGGTCATGGCCGACGTGATCGGTCAGGGCCAGAAGCTGGCCGAGGACAACGCCGGTTTCGTCTGACCATGCCCATCACCGTGCAGCTGGACGTGATGCTGGCCCGGCGCAAGGTCAAGTCGCGCGACCTGGCCGAGTATGTCGGCATCACCGAAGCCAACATGTCCCTGCTCAAGCAGGGCAAGGTCAAGGGCGTCCGTTTTGAGACCCTGGCCCGCATTTGCGAGTACCTGGAGTGCCAGCCCGGCGATCTGCTGGTGTTCGAGGCCGGTCCCGAGGAGGGGCCTGCGGACGGTGCGCCGGACTGATCACCCGCTGGCCTGCGCTACAGTGCGCGCATGACCGACCCAGCCATCGTCCACCCCGCCGTGCGGCCTGTGGTGCTGCTCACCGGCTTTGACCCCTTTGGCGGCGCCAGCATCAACCCCAGCTGGCAGGCGGTTCGGTCACTGCACGGACGGCAGATCCTGCGCCGGCGGGTGACAGCGGTGCAGTTGCCGACGGTGTTCGGCGAGGCCCTGCGGGTGCTGGACACCTGGCTGGACCAGTTGCGGCCCGAGCTGGTGGTGTGTGTCGGACAGGCAGGCGGCCGCGCGGCCATCTCTCTGGAGCGGGTGGCCATCAATGTCGACGATGCGCCCTTGCGCGACAACGCCGGCGTGCAGCCGGTGGACCGGCCGGTGGTCACAGGTGGCCCCGCAGCCTACTTCAGCACCCTTCCCATCAAGGCCATGCACGCCACCCTGCAGCAAGCAGGCCTGGCCGCCGAGGTGTCACAGACCGCCGGCACCTTTGTCTGCAACCACGTCTTCTATGGGCTGATGCACCGGCTGAACACCCACCCGGGGCTGCACCATGCCCGCGGCGGTTTCGTGCATGTGCCCTGGCTGCCGGAGCAGGGCAGGCCCAGCATGGCACTGGACGACGTGGTGCGGGGGCTGCACCTTGCGCTGAAGTGTGCGCTGCAGACCCGGCGCGACGCGATGGTGGCGTCGGGCGCCACCCATTGAGCCAGGGCAACGCGTGTACCTGGTGCCCATTTCGGTCCCGATCCGTGTGGATGGCGGCCGCAACTACATCGGTACCGAGTGGAAGCGATCGCTGGAGCTGTTGAGGGACTCGCTGGGCGGGCGATTCGGCCCCATTCAGGTGGTGGCACCGTTCTTGCCGGTGGATGCCGGCGCGGACCAGATGCTGGAGGCCAGTTCGGTCGAGAGCGATGGCATTGGTCTTGTCCCCTCATTCGACGAGCGCTTGCGGCTGCGTTCGTACTGGACCCAGGGCGCTCACGGGCAGTGGCGGCGCCAGGTGGCCGAGCTGACGCGGCAGGCCCAGGTGGTGCACGGCACGATCGGGGACGCGTTCCGTCCTTTCTGTGTGGCGGCGGTCGACATCGCCCATCGGGCACGCAAGCCCACCGTCTTCGTGGTGGACCAGGACATCGTGTTGCGCATGGAGCAGGCGCGGACCGCGATGGACTGGCCCCATCGTGTCGAGTCGCTGGCGCATGCCATGCTGTACCAGCACCAATGCCGCCGGGCCTGCGCACAGGCCGACCTGGTCATGCTCAAAGGCAGGACGACGGTGGCGCGGTATGGACGGCATGCCCGCATGCTGCGGCCCATCGAGGACACCAGTTTTCTTTCACATGAAATCGTTCCGGCGGAGATGGTGCGGGCCCGTACCGAACGGCTGCTGGCCCGGCGCGAGCCCCTGCGGCTGGCCTTCTGCGGGCGTCTGGTCGACATCAAGGGGGTCGACATCGCCATCGGGCTGGTGGCCCAGGCCCGTCGTGCCGGGGCGGACATCGCATTCGACATCATCGGCGGTGGTCCGGAGGCTGGGCCCCTGCATCGACTGGCGGTCGACCTGGGGGTGGCCGAAGCGGTGCATTTTCATGGGGCCATGCCTTACGGGCCTGCGCTCTTGCAGCGTCTGGCCCAGGCGCATGCCCTGCTGTTCACCTCACGCATCGACGAGACGCCGCGCATGATCTTCGACGGTTACGCAGCAGGTCTTCCCCTGGTGGCCCGTCGCATGGACTATGTGCTGGAGCGCGCCGATGCCGAGCAGGCTGCGGTGCTGCTGCCGTCTGACCTGTCGGGACAGCAGGCCGACGCCGTGGCTGTTCTGGTCGAGCTGGATCGCCACCGCGAGCGCCTGGCCGACCTCACCGATCGCGCCGTCGCGGCAGCCCATGAGCACGCGGCCGACCGCTGGTATGCGCGCAGGGCGCAATGGACCATCGAGATGGTCGAGCGGTTCGCGCAGCGCGGCTGACCCGCTGGCCACGGACAAGTCCGGCCGTTTCACCGTCGCCTCCATGCCCCCGACTTGACTAAATAGATAGCTATCTATATAAGTAAGGCTGTTTCTGACAGGTTCGGTCCGGTCTTGCTCAAGACCGGAATCCGTGCCG
>SBFU01000163.1 GCA_006227785.1 Burkholderiales bacterium | reverse complement strand
CGGGCGGGCGACTGCCCGTCCTGTCCGGAGCCCATCGCGGCCTGCCGGTCACGGCCGATCGCGCTGACCGCCTGAACAGGCGCCACTGGACCTATCTGTGTGCTGGCAGGCGGCGTGGTCCAGACCACCGCTGTCGTGCTCGGTATGTTCAACATGACTACCCCTCATGGGTCACACCGGAAAAGGGTTTTCCCGGTGTTCTGCCATGGTTTTCGGCCGTCGTGGGACGGACTTGAGGGGTATTTCGGGCGCTTTTCGGCTCTTTGACTGTCCGGTCAGCCAATGCCCTCGCGCGCCAGGGCCAACGCCTCGCGCAGCAGGCCGATGTCCCCCACCTGGTTGGCCAGGATCAGGATCAGCTTGGCGTTGAGCATGTCGCTCTGTTCGTCGCTCAGGTCACGGTGCGCCTCGATCAGCGACTCATAGAAGTCGTCGCCGGGGGTGAAGTCACGGAAATAGCGCTGACCGGCTTCGGCCAGGTGGGGTTGCAGTTGCAGGGGCATGGGTGTCTCCCGGGGTGTCAGGCGGTCAAACTCGCTTCGGCGGCGCGGACCGGCAGGCCGTGTCCCGTGGCACGCGCCAGGGCGGCCTGCACCGCGGCCACGTCCACGCGGCGCCAGCGGGCCACCACATGCTGGTCGGGTCGCACCAGATAGGCGGTGCCAGGACGGGCGTCATAGCGCTGGGCCACCAGACCATCGCGGTCGTGCACGGTGACCAGTCCGGCCGGTGCCTGACCCGCGTGGGCCACCACCAGGGTCTGAACCGGCACCTCCGCCGCGGCCAGCGTGGCGGCCAGGGCCAGCACGGCGGGCGCCACTTCATCGGCACGGTCGGCAAACGCCATCAATACAAAGCGGTTGCCCAGCTGGTCCAGCAGCCAGGCGTCCTGCCCGTCCACCCGCACCGGCGCATCGTCCATGGGGGCGCCGGGCACCATGTTGCCCTCGAAAGGGTCGGCATCCGGTGTGTTCAGCGCCGAGTGCACCAGAAACGCCGGCACCGACAACCGGCCCGAGTTGACCAGCTTGCGGGCAAACGGGTGCTGGCGCGCCAGTTGCAGCGCGGCATTGCGGAAAGTGCGGCTGACCTTGCTCTTGGGCGTGATGAAGTCGGTCGATCGGGTGGAGTTGCGGATGTTCTCGTCTGCGGCGTAGGTGCGGTCGGCGTCGTAGCTGTCCAGCAAGGCGTCGGGCGCCTGCCCCTTCATCACCAGCGCCAGCTTCCACATCAGGTCATCGGTGTCCTGGAAGCCCGAGTTGGCGCCGCGCGCACCGAAGGGCGACACCTGGTGCGCCGCGTCGCCGACAAACAGCAGACGGCCATGCCGGAAATTCGTCATGCGCCGGCACTGGAAGGTGTAGATGCTGGCCCACTCCAGCTCGAACTCGCGTTCGTCGCCCAGCATGGCCTTGACGCGCGGAATGATGTTCTCGGGCTTCTTCTCTTCTTCCGGGTCGGCATCCCAGCCGAGCTGGAAGTCGATGCGCCAGACGTTGTCGCTCTGCTTGTGCAGCAGCACGCTCTGGTTGGGGTGGAAGGGCGGGTCAAACCAGAACCAGCGCTCGGCCGGAAAGTCGGCCTTCATGATCACGTCGGCGATCAGGAAACGGTCCTTGAAGACGTGGCCTTCAATGTCCAGACCCAGCTGGCGCCGCACGTTGGAGCGTGCGCCATCGGCCACGATCAGCCAGTCGGCCTCGATGTCGAACGTGCCATCGGGGGTCTCCACCGTCACGCGGGCGCCGTCTTCCAGCGGCTGCACGCCCACCACCTTGTATTTCCAGCGCAGGTCGGCGCCCAGCTCGGTAGCGCGTTTGACCAGCGCTTCCTCCAGGTGGTACTGCTGCAGGTTGATCATGCCCGGGCGCTTGTGACCGGCATCGGGCACCAGGTTGAAGCGGTAGACCTCGTCTTCCTGCAGGAAGGTGCGGCCCACGTTCCAGCTCACGCCCTTGTCCACCACCGTATCGCCCACGCCCAGGCGGTCGAGGATTTCCAGCGCACGCTTGGCATAACACACCGCGCGCGAGCCGAAAGACACACTGTCTTCCTCGTCGAACAGCAGCACATCCAGGCCGTGCAGGCGCGCATCGATGGCAGCGGCCAGGCCAACCGGTCCGGCACCGATGACCACCAGCGGCCGGCGCCGGGGCGCCCCGGCCATCAGATCGGCCGGCGCCCGGTAGGGAAAGGTGGGGTAGGTGTAAGTGGCCATGTCGCGTGCTCCTCGGGTGGGGTCAGCCGCCAGAAGACGGCCGTCCGTGTCTGGGACGCGACTATAGCCAAAAATTCAAAATCAGTAAATTGATTTCTCTAATCGTAATCTCAACTCGGCTCGTCAGCTGCCTCGGCCGGCTTGACCAGCGTCACCGGCACCGGTGCACTGCGGGCCAGCTCGGCCGATACCGATCCAAGCACGGCGGCCTTGAACCCGCCGGCGCCATGGGAGCCCATGATGATGCCGTGGCAGCCCAGGGCCTCGACCACCTCCAGCAGGGCCGGCACCACATCGCCGCTGGCCGGCACCGTCTCCACCGGCAGGCCCGCCGCCTGCAACAGGTCGACCGCCGGCTGCATCAGGTCCTTGGCCGCGGCCTCGCTGACCTGTCGCAACACCACCGGGTCGTGCGCCACCATCACCTCGTAGAGATTGGCCGGCTCCTGCACATTGGCCACCACGAAGCGGGCTCTGAGGCCATGCCCCACCAGTTCCAGCGCATGGTGCACGGCCAGCAGGGACGAGGGTGAGCCGTCGACAGGAATGAGAAATTTCAGCATGGGCACACTTTCAGGACAGGGCCCCGCCAACGGGTGTCAGAAGGGCCGTTCGTTGAACACACACCAGTACAACTCGATGTGCTCGGCCACCTCCATGAACTTGCTGAAGCTGACCGGCTTCTCGATGTACGAGTTGACACCCAGATCGTACGCGGTCCTCAGGTCGCGATCCTCCCGCGAGGAGGTCAGCACCACCACCGGAATGCGCCGGTAGCGCTCGTGGGTCTTGAGCTGCTGCAGCACCTCCAGGCCATTGACCTTGGGCAGGTTGATGTCCAGCAGAATGACCGCCGGCAGGTCGGCGCCCTCGTCCCAGCGTGGCAGCCAGGCCAGCGCCTCCTCGCCGTCGCGGGCGATTTGCACCTCGTTGGCGAACTTCTTGCGCGCAAAGGCTCGCAAGGTCAGGTCCAGGTCCATCGGGTTGTCCTCGACCAGCAGGATCGGCGGGACAGTCTTGGCGGTGCTCATCTCGGAAACTCCATGAAGAACGTGGCGCCCTCTCCAGGACGGCTCTCGGCCCAGACCCGACCGCCCATGCGCTGGACCGCCTTGGCCACCAGCGCCAGACCGACGCCCGTGCCCGGGTAATCTTCCGCGCGGTGCAGCCGCTGGAAGATGCCGAAGATGCGGTCGTGGTACTGCATGTCGAAGCCGACCCCATTGTCGCGCACCCACAGCAGACAGTGTTCCGAATCAACCCGCGAACCCACTTCTATCAACGGTTTCGGCCGATCGCGGGTGAACTTGATGGCATTGCCGATCAGGTTGCGCAAAACAACCGCCATGCCTTCGCGGTCCACCTTGAGCGTCACCGGCTCCAGCAGCCTGCGGATCTCGACATGCCCGCGCTCCACCTCGTCCTGATGGTCCTCCAGCACCTTCTCCAGCAGCGGGACGATGGCCAGCGCCTGGGGCTCCATGGTGCGCCGCTCCATGCGCGAATAGTCGAGCAGGTCGGAGATCAGGTCGCCCATCTGCTGGATGCCGCGGCGGATGCGTTCGACGAACATCCGGCCCTCACTGCCCAGCCGGTCACCATGGTCCTCGATCAGCAGCTGGCTGTACCCGTCGATGCCGCGCAGAGGCGCCTTCAGGTCATGTGAAACCGTGTAGGTGAAGGCCTCCAGGTCGCGGTTGGCCTCCTGCAGCTGCTCGGTGCGCTCGGCCACCCGGCGCTCCAGTTCCTCGTTGATGGCGCGCAGCCTCTCTTCGGCGACGACCGCATCGGTCACGTCCAGCAGAGTGCCCACATAGCTGGGCCCCTTGCCTTCGGCACCGCGCTCGGTCTTCTGCACCACCCGCCGCATCCAGCGCTCCGGCCCCTGGTCGGGGTGGGTGCGGAAACGCACCTCGGGCACGTCCCGACCCATCACCAACTGGTCGATGGCCGCCCGCACCGGGCCGACGTCGTCCGGATGGATTCTTGCGCAATAGTCGTCAATGCTGGGCGGCGTGGAAGCCCAAGGCAGCCCCATGTTGGTGAACATTTGCCGGGACCAGCGAAGTTCGCGCGTGTCGCTGTCATAGACCCAGCTGCCCATGCGAACCAGTGCCTCGCCCTGCTCCAGCATGGCCTT
>SBFU01000158.1 GCA_006227785.1 Burkholderiales bacterium | reverse complement strand
CACATCGGATCCCACCTGGGCGGTCCAGGAGGGACTGCCGCCCGGTGAAGTCAAGGTGGTGGTCAATGTGGCGCGCCTGATCGCGCGCTGCTGAGGTCAGGCGGCCAGCTGGTCGCACGGCGCATGGCGGCTGGCCGGATAATGGGGGGATGTCTGAATCCCGAAGACCCGATCCGGTCACCTGGCGACTGTCCGTCGCACCCATGATGGACTGGACGGATCGGCACTGCCGCTTTTTTCATCGCCTGCTGACCCGGCGCACCTTGCTCTACACCGAGATGGTGACCACCGGCGCCCTGATGCACGGTGATGTCCAGCGCCATCTGCGCTTCAACGCCGAGGAGCATCCTGTGGCCCTGCAGCTGGGGGGCAGCGAGCCGGCCGATCTGGCGCGGGCAGCCCGACTCGGCGAACAGTGGGGCTATGACGAGATCAACCTCAATTGCGGCTGCCCGAGCGAGCGCGTGCAGCGGGGCGCCTTCGGCGCCTGCCTGATGGCCGAGCCGGCCTTGGTGGCCGATGGTGTGAAGGCGATGCGGGATGCGGTGTCGATTCCGGTCACGGTCAAGCACCGGATTGGCATCGACCGCGAGGAAAGCTACGGGTTCGTGCGCGATTTCGTCGGCCAGGTCAGCCAGGCGGGTTGCCAGGTGTTCATCGTGCACGCCCGCAACGCGTGGTTGCAGGGCCTGAGCCCGAAGGAGAACCGGGAGATACCGCCGCTTCGCTACGAACTGGCCTACCGTTTGCGAGAGGACTTCCCGGATCTGGTCATCGTCGTCAATGGCGGCATCACCGAGTCCGACCAGATAGCCAGCCACCTGGACAGGGTCGACGGGGTGATGCTGGGCCGCGCGGCCTATTACCACCCGTGGATGATGAGCGAATGGGACCACCGTTTCTTCGGGGAGCCGAAGGCGCAGTGCTCACGAGCAGCTGTGGAGCTGGCCATGGTCGACTACATGGAACGGGCCCACGCCGAGGACGGTTGTCCCTGGTATGCGATTGCCCGTCACATGCTGGGGCTGCGCCATGGACTGCGCGGTGCACGGCGCTGGCGTCAGATCTGGAGCGATCACCGGCTCAAACCGCTGCCGCCGCGTGAGGTCTGGGCCATGGCCCGGCAACATGTCGAGACGGACGACGAGGCCTCTTGTGCCGCAGGAGCCTTTGCTTGAGCCCACACGCCCTTCAGCCTGCCATCGACGCACCGGTGCGGCTGATTGACGTCGCAGCGTGCCGGGTGGCTGTGTACCAGAGCCCTTGTGCTGCGGCAGAACTGCCGCCCTTGTTGCTGCTGCACAGCGTCAATGCCGCTGCGTCCGCCGCCGAGGTCCGGCCGCTCTTTGACCATGCCAGGTCCGGTCGGACCGTCTGGGCCATGGACTTGCCAGGGTTCGGGCTGTCCGATCGGCCTGACATCGCCTATTCGCCCCAAATCATGACCGATGCCGTCTCGGCTGTGCTGGCTGAGCTGCGCGCCAGCACCGGGTCTGCCCAGGCGGATCTGCTGGCGGTGTCGCTGGGTTGCGAGTTTGCTGCACGTGCCGCGCAGGCAACACCCCGGTCGATCCGGCGTCTGGCGATGGTCAGCCCCACCGGCTTCTCGGCGAAGCGCCGTCCGCACGGGCCGCCTGGCACCACGCGCGTGATTCCATGGCTGGATCGCTGGTTGCGCAGTTCGGCCTGGGGTGATCGCATCTTTCGCCAGCTCACGCGGCCGGGCGTCATCCGCTATTTTCTCAGGCGCACTTTCGGCAGCCGCGCCATCGATGAATCGCTCTGGCACTATGCCGTCTCCACCACGCGCCAGCCAGGGGCACGTCATGCCCCCTTGCGATTTGTCTCGGGCGCCCTGTTCAGCGCGGATGTGTCCGAGCTTTACCAGACACTGGACATGCCCGTCTGGGTGTCCATGCCGACCCGGGGTGACTTCACCGACTACGACGGTCGTACCGGATTCGACGCGCGTTCCAATTGGCGTTTTCACCGGGTGGAAGGAGGGGCACTCCCGTACTTTGAAAACAGCGAGGCCTTTCACGAACGGCTCGATCCGTTCTGGCGCTGAAGCGGGCGGGAGCTGGCGGTCGCCGGCCTAGAGACCCAGGGCACCCAGGTCGATCAGACCATCTTCCACCGGCGGGCACCAGAAATAGGCGCCCGTCTCGGGTTCGGTGAAGGTGAACAGGGCATCGGTCAGACCGTCTTCGGCACCTGCCATGCGGCGTAACAGAGCCTCGAAGGCGTCGAAGCTGTGTCCGAATGCCGTGAACACCAGACCGCCGTCGTTGCCCTCGGCCCAGGGCATGGAGCGGCGCAACACAAAGGCTTCCGGATCGAAGCTCTCCTGGGCCGTCCGTTTGACGTGTGCGGCTTCCGGGGCGTCTTCCAGCTCCTCGTTGCTCTCCCGGGCACGCCCGATCGTGTGGTCCTGCTGCTGGTGTGACATGGCTTCGAACCGGCTCATGTGGTGGTGCCATCGCTGCACCGCCACAAAGCTGCTCCCGGCCAGGTGAGCCCCGGCCGAGGCGGGCAGCAAGGCCGCTTGCACGGCTTCGTCGCCCTGCGGGTTCTCCGTACCGTCCTCATAGCCGGTCAGGTCGCGCCCCCCATCGTGGTTGAAGGCGTCGGCGATGGCCTGCACGTCAAACGCGGGCGCCAGCAGCGTTTCCAGGTGCCGGCTTCTGATCAGCAGCTCACCACGGTCTTCGCCGCGAAGCCACAACCACAGGTCGGCCGGGGTGGCAGGCAGTTTGATGCGGGCGCCTTCGATGCCTCGAAAGGACTTGAGGCCCGGAACCTGGGCGTTGAGCTCGCGGACGAGGGAGGCGCCCAGTCCCACCACCGTGTCCAGACCATCGGCCTGGCTGGCCAGCCGGCGCAACACGGTGCGCGGATCGGCGCCCACGCGCAGCTGGCAGGTCAGATATCGGGCGTGGGGTGGAATCGGCTCAAGAATGCCCGCTTGAGCGAGCGTGGACAGTGACATGGCGCTGGTCTCCTGAAAGGGCTTGCCCCTACGAGAGGGCATGTACGCAGGAATTTACCAGCCTTGCTGCCTGCGTCTACCGGGACCCTGGGACTCAGGTGGCCGCTTCAAGGCCGTTGCGGAAATGCTCACGCATGCGCCGCAGGGTGAGGGCACCGTCGCGCGCCTCGAGGGCCGCCATGACCGCGCGGTGTTCCGCCAGCGACTCTTCGATGCGGCCCGACTTGAACAGCGAGCTGTGCCGGTTGAGTTTCATGACCTTGCGCAGATCGGTCACCATCTGCAGGCGCCAACGGTTGTCGGCAATCTCCAGCAGACGAAGGTGGAAGGCTTCGTTGATGGCAAAGAAGCGGTCGCGGTCGCTGGATGCGTCCTCCAGTTGCTGGTGCAAGGTGCGCAGGTCGGCCCGCTGGTCCTCTGTTGCCCGCTCGGCGACGACGCCGGCGGCGTCCGACTCCAGCAGTGACAGCAGGTGGTAGACGTCGGCAAGGTCTTTCTCGGACACTTCCGTGACATAGGCGCCGCGCCGCACTTTCATGGTCACCAGCCCTTCGGCCGCCAGCACCTTCAGGGCCTCCCGCAGTGGTGTGCGGCTGATGCCATATTCTTCGGCGATCTTGAGCTCGTCGATCCAGCTGCCCGGCTCCAGCTCGCGCCGGAAGATGCGCTGGCGCAGCAGTTCTGCCACTTCTTCGTAAAGGGCGCGGGGGGCAAGAGAGACGGCGGACATTCGGTGGGTCGGGTGGGGCCAGTCGTGGGAGGGTCGATGAATTGTAAGGCCAAAACAATATTTTGCATCAATAATTATGAATGACGTAGAATCCGTCACCGCACACCGCATCACCGTTCCAGAGGCCAGTGGCCCATGACCAGGACTGCGTCAGACCCTTTTGCCAAGAACCCGATCATGACCCAGAAACAGCCCGAATTCACGCCCGCCAGCCTCGAAGCCTGGGCCAAGGCGGCCCAGAAATCCGCGCCCGGCGGCGACGTCCATGCGCTCAACTGGGTCACGCCGGATGGCATCAGCGTCAAGCCGCTGTACACAGCCGAAGACACCAAAGACCTCCCCTACACCAACACCTTGCCGGGCTTTGAACCCTACATCCGCGGACCGCAGGCCACCATGTACGCCGTGCGCCCCTGGACCATCCGCCAGTACGCCGGCTTCTCCACTGCCGAAGAATCCAACGCCTTCTACCGCAAGGCGCTGGCCGCGGGCGGGCAGGGCGTCTCGGTGGCCTTCGACCTGGCAACCCACCGTGGCTACGACAGCGACCACCCGCGCGTGACCGGCGACGTCGGCAAGGCCGGCGTGGCGATCGACTCGGTCGAGGACATGAAGATCCTGTTCGACGGCATCCCGCTCGACAAGGT
>SBFU01000390.1 GCA_006227785.1 Burkholderiales bacterium | reverse complement strand
GCTTCCATGTTGGCCAGGATGGAGTTGGTGTAGTTGCTCACCGCCTTGGCCTGCGTCATGGTGATGTTGACGTGGTGGCGGGTGTAGCTGCTGGTTTTGACACGGATGCCGCGCTTGAGACCTTCTTCACCCAGATAGGCGCCCCACGACCAGGCAGCCACCATCAGGTGGATGGTGTTGCCCTTGGGCGAGACGCCCAGCTTCTTGTCGCCCACCCAGGTCAGCGGACGGATGTAGGCGCTCTCGAGCTGGTTCTCGCGCACCACGGCCTTCTGGGCTTCATTGACCTG
This sequence comes from Burkholderiales bacterium, assembly GCA_006227785.1. Lineage (GTDB taxonomy): Bacteria > Pseudomonadota > Gammaproteobacteria > Burkholderiales > Burkholderiaceae_C > Hydrogenophaga. The sequence continues at coordinate 4,078 of SBFU01000390.1, read as the reverse complement.
CTCCTTGCTGAAAGGAATGGCCATGCGCAGGATCTTGGCGCTGTTGAACAGTCGGTCGGTGTGCTCTTCGAGGCGGAAGATGGCGGTGCTGCCGTCGGCCGTCTTGTAGGCCCGCACACCCTCGAAGGCGCCACAACCGTAGTGCAGCGTGTGGGTCAGCACATGGATCTTGGCGTCGCGCCAGTCGACCATCTGGCCATCCATCCAGATCTTGCCGTCGCGGTCGGACATCGAGGGAATCGGGGACATGGGGTTTGCCTCTCGGGAATTTGGAAAATCCGTCAATTTTACGGCTGGCCGCCGGGCGGGTCGGCCGGCGGGGCCTCGCGCCGCTCGATGCGCCGCAGCCGCCCATGGTCGAAACGCAGGTGCAGCGTGCGGCCCTGGGGGTCGTGCCAGACGAAGTCCTCGGTGGCCTCTTCGGATGGGCCTTCCTGGCGTTTGCCCAGACAGGCGGCTTGCCGGACGACCTCGTGCATCGGCATGCCCGGCTTCAGCCTGCCCTGCAAGGCGCGAACGTCGTCCACGGCACCCAGCGGACGGTTGGCGGCGGCGCGCAGCAGGCGCATGAGCTTGGTGAAATGCAGCAGCACCCAGAAGCTGCTCATGAGCACGGCCAGCAGCAGGCCTTGCCAGCCGTAGCTCTTCCAGCCGGCATAACACAGGGCCAGCACCAGGGCCGGAAACAGCAGGGATCGCAGGGCAGGGGGCATGGCGGTCAGGTGGTGTGCAGCGTACGGCGGTGGCGCTGACGGCGCGCAACGAGATCCATCAGAGGGCGTTCGACCCAGTGGTAGCTGGCCATGGCCAGCGGCACCGTGACCACGATGCAGATGGCCAGCGCGAGCAGGCTGCCGCTGGTGCTGTGCCAGTCGCCGGGGAACAGGCGGGGCAGCAGCCGCAACACCGGGAAATGCCACAGGTAGATGCCGTAGCTGAGGTCGCCCAGCCAGGTCAGCGGACGCCACGCCAGCCAGCCGAAGCCCCGCAGCGGCTGCAGCAGCAGGCCGATGATCAGGGCGATGATGGCGGCCAGTCCGATCTCCCAGAACAGCAGCATCCACAGGTTCTGGTCCAGTCCGGTCTTCAGTGCGTGTCGCACCAGCAGGTGCCAGGCGACGTAGATGGCCAGCGCCCCTGCCAGCCACGCGTAGCGCGTGCGGGTGCCCAGGTCCTGGGGGAAGCGGGTGACGGCGTAGCCGGCCATGAAGACCGCCAGCATGCCCGGCAGCAGGTCGCGCAACACGCTGGCAGGCACACGCGCCGTGTTGCTGGCCTGGTATTCCCAGATGATGTTCAGGCGCCAGGCCACCGTGATCAGCACGGCGAGCGCCAGAACCGGCCAGAAGCCGATGCGCCGCTGCAGCAGCACGATGAAGGGCAGCAGAAGGTAGAAGGACAGTTCCAGCGGCAGCGTCCAGTAGACGCCGTTGTAGAACGGGGCACCGCCCAGTGCGGCTGGCCACAGCAGGTAGTTGGCCAGCACCTGCTTGAATTCGAGCGACGCGACCAGCCCCATCATGAGGGTGAAGGGCAGCAGCAGGCTCAGCTGCAGCCAGACCGCCGGGTAGATGCGGACCAGGCGTCGCTGCCAGAAACGACCGATGGCCTGGCCGTCCAGCTGGCTGGCGTGCAGGAGCTGGCTGGCCAGCAGGAAGCCCGAGAGCACGAAGAACCAGTGCACACCGTTCCAGCCCAGGTCGATGAACAGGAACAGGTCCCAGGTGGTGCCCAGGAACGGCACCTCCTTGAGGTCCATGGACACCTTGGGGAAGCTGCCCCGCCAGTGGAACAGCAGGACAGCGAGGGCCGCGAGGCCGCGCATGCCGTGCAAGGCAGGATAGAACTGCATGGTCCGTCTATCGGTTGGAAAAGGACTGGCGCAAGTGTAGTGGCAGCGCTTCCGGGATGGCTCAGAGCGCGCGCACCCGCTCCATGGCTTCGTCAATGCGTTCGACCGCGTGGATGGTCAGCCCTTCGAAGGCCTTGTCGGCCTTTTTCGGGGCGTTCGCCTTGGGCACGATGGCCACCGAGAAGCCCAGCTTGGCCGCTTCCTTCAGGCGCTCCTGCCCGCGCGGGGCCGGGCGCACCTCGCCGGCCAGACCCACTTCGCCGAAGGCGATGAAGCCTTTGGGCAAGGGTTTGCCGCGCAGGCTGCTGGTGATGGCCAGCATCACGGCCAGGTCGGCCGCGGGTTCGCTGATGCGCACGCCGCCCACGGCGTTGACGAACACGTCCTGGTCCATGCAGGCCACACCGGCGTGGCGGTGCAGCACCGCCAGCAGCATGGCCAGCCGGTCGCGCTCCAGGCCCACCGACAGGCGCCGCGGCGAGGGGCCGCCACTGTCGACCAGGGCCTGGATCTCGACCAACATGGGGCGAGTGCCTTCGAGCGTGACCAGGACACAGCTGCCGGGAACGGGCTCGGTGTGTTGCGACAGAAAGATGGCGCTGGGGTTGGAGACGCCTTTGAGGCCCTTCTCGGTCATGGCGAACACGCCGATTTCGTTGACCGCGCCGAAGCGGTTCTTGATGGCGCGGATCAGGCGGTAGCTGCTGTGGGTGTCGCCCTCGAAATACAGCACGGTGTCGACCATGTGTTCCAGCACACGCGGACCGGCCAGCGCGCCTTCCTTGGTGACATGGCCGACCAGCACGATGGCGGTGCCGCTGGCCTTGGCGGCGCGGGTGAGGTGGGCCGCGCATTCGCGCACCTGCGCCACCGAGCCGGGTGCGCTGGTCAGTTGTTCGGAGTAGACGGTCTGGATCGAGTCGATGACCGCGATGGCCGGCTGCTGTGCGGTCAGCGTGGCCAGGATCTTCTCCAGCTGGATCTCGGCCAGCACCTTCACCTGCGAGCCGTCCAGGCCGAGCCGGCGCGAGCGCAGCGCGACCTGGGCGCCGCTTTCCTCACCCGTGACGTAGAGCGTGTCTCGGGGTGGCCCGGCGGCGTGGCGTGTGCCAAGCGACTGCTTTTGCAGGGCATCCAGCGCTTGCAGCAGCAGGGTCGACTTGCCGATGCCCGGGTCGCCGCCGATGAGGACCACACCGCCTTCGACGATGCCGCCCCCCAGCACACGGTCAAGCTCGCCGATGCCGGTGGGCGTGCGCGCCACGTCGGTGGCCTCGATGTCGGCCAGCGTGGTGACCTCGCTGGCGGGGGCCAGCGCGGCAAAGCGGTTCTTCGATGGGGTGGCGCTCTCGGCCACGGATTCGATCAGGGTGTTCCAGGCCCCGCAGTGCGGGCATTTGCCCAGCCAGCGCGGGCTGGTGCCGCCGCAGTCGCTGCAGGTGAATTGGGTTTTTTCTTTGGCCATGTGGGCGGCAATATAGTCGAGAGCCGGTTTCTGCCCCACCCTGAGCGTCACCTGGTCCCGATAGGTTTCGTGATGGGCCGGTGCATGGCTGGCGCCCTGTCACAGGTCGTCGTCGAAACCCTGCAGCAGATGGCGGGTCAGGTCCGCTGCAGGCTGCGCTCTGCAATGGCTGGCGTTCTGCCCCGACCACAGGGGTGAGAAGTCGCCGCTGCCCAGTTGTTCCCAATGGGCACGCAGCGGGGTGATGGCCGCGGTGGCGGTCGGGAAGGCCGGGGCGGCCGGGTTCAGCGGGCCCAGTTCGCGCATCACCCGGTTGACGATGCCGCGCGCCGGTCGGCCGCTGAACAGCGTGGTCAGGGCGGTGTGGCGCGCGGCTTCGCTTTGCAGCGCGGCGCGGTGGATGGCGCTGGTGGTGGCCTCGTCGCAGCACAGGTAAGCGGTGCCGACCTGCACGCCGGCGGCCCCCAGGGTCAGCGCGGCGCGCACACCCGCCGCGTCGGCGATGCCGCCGGCGGCGATCACCGGCACTTTCACGGCCGCCACGATCTGCGGCAACAGGGCGAAAGTGCCCATCTGGGTCGTCAGGTCGGCGGTCAGGTGATCCGGCGCCGGGCCGCCCCAAGCCGGATCAGCCCCCCCGGGGGGCAGCGACCCGCGCAGCGGTGGAGCGTGGGGGGTCGTGGGATCCGGCGCCGGGCCGCCCCAAGCCGGATCAGCCCCCCCGGGGGGCAGCGACCCGCGCAGCGGCGGAGCGTGGGGGC
>SBFU01000319.1 GCA_006227785.1 Burkholderiales bacterium | reverse complement strand
TGCGTCGCCCTGTCTGGTTCATGGCAGGCAACCGCGATTTCCTGCTCGGCGCTCAGGGTTTGAAGACCATGGGCTTGCAAGCCTTGCCGGACCCGACGCGGCTGGAGTTGCTTGGCAAGCGATGGTTGTTGAGCCATGGCGACGCCCTCTGCCTGGCCGACACCGACTACATGGCATTCCGCCAGCAGGTTCGTGACCCGAGCTGGCAGCAGGACTTCCTGAACCGCCCATTGGCCGAGCGGACTGCCCTGGTGCGCCAGATGCGTCAGCGCAGCCAGGAACACCAGCGCCAGCTGGGTGGACCCGAGGCCTGGGCCGACGTCGATCCACAAGCCGCGGTCCAGTGGCTCCGGGCATCCGGTTGCCCCGCGCTGATCCACGGGCACACCCACCGCCCGGCCCTGCATCAACTTGAACCCGACCTGGCGCGCATCGTGCTCAGCGATTGGGATCTCAAGGCTAGACCTGCCCGCGCCGAAGTGCTTCGCCTGGACGCCAACGGCTGGCACCGACTTCCCCTGGCAACGGTCGATTGAGCGTCCAGGACCCGCCATGCCTGCCCCATCGATCTGGTCGCGGCTGAGCCGGCACCTTCGCGGCGGCTTACCGCGTCGATGGCGCCAACCGCTGCCCATCCCCGACCGCCTGTGGGCCTGGACACTTGAACAGCTGCCCTTTCTGAGCGCACTGACATCCCTGGAACAAGGCCAGCTGCGGCTGTTGTGCGCCCACTTCCTGGAAGAAAAGGAGTTCCATGGCGCGCACGGCCTGAGGGTGACCGACGCCATGGCCTTGTCGATCGCGGCACAGGCCTGCCTGCCGCTGCTGCACTTGACAAGCCCTCCCGGTGACCCTGACACGAACAGACGCATCGCGGCGCTGGACTGGTACGACGACTTTGTCGGCATCGTGGTACAGCCAGGTGCAGCGTTGGCGCGGCGTGAAATCACCGACGCGCATGGCGTGGTGCACCGTTACGAAGAGGCCCTGGCGGGCGAGGCGATGGACCGTGGCCCGCTCATGCTGAGCTGGCAAGACGTCGCCCGCGCCGGTGAGTCGGCACAACACGGGACCAACGTCGTCATCCACGAGTTCGTGCACAAGATCGACATGCGCGGCATGGCCCGCAGCGACAGAGCCGATGGTGCGCCCGCCCTGCAAGCGGGCTTCGCAGGCATGCGCAGCGCCGCCGCTGCACGCGAGCACTGGCGCTCCACCATGCAGGAGGCCTACGACCGGTTCCGCGAGGCCGTGGCCATGGCCGAGCGGTTCGGCGCCGAGCCACCCTGGCTGGACACCTACGGCGCCACCGACCCGGCAGAATTCTTCGCCGTGACCTGCGAAGCCTATTTCGTCAACCGGGCGCGTTTCGGTGCTTCCTTCCCGACGCTGCTGGTCCTCTACGACGCGTTCTTCCTGTCCGGTCAGCAGATGCCCCCGTGACAGGAGGGCCTCCCTCAGCGTCGCATCAGGACCTTGAGGACCGCCTGCAACCGGCGCGCCGACTCTGCGTCATACGCCGACCGGAGCACAGCCGCCACATCCTGCACCCAGGTCTGCGCCGGCCCAGGCTCATTGCGTCGGGTCAGCAGTTGCAGCTGCAGCTGGCGCCTTTCATCCAGGTGGGCCGCCGGTGTCGGCAGCTCGGCGGCCATCTCCAGCCGCAGCAAGGCTTCGGCCGACGAACCGCCCACCGGGCCCAAGGCGGCCATCCAGGCGGCACGACCGGCGGCGGCAACACGAGGTCCCAAAGCCTGTGCAGCGGGCATCTGCTCTCCGTCTCGTGCCGTCCAGGCATCCATCAGCTGGGTCAGCACCTCCCCATGGGCCTGGGCGGCCAGCTTGCGCAAGCCCGCTTGTGCAGCTTCCAGGGCCTGGCGCTGAGCACGGAATGCCGCATCGCCCAGGCGAGGCGCGCGAGGCTGGAATGCGGGCCGCTCCGGCCGTCCGCCATCCCGACCCTGCGCGTCACGGCGACCATCGCGTCGCGCGTCACGCCGCTCTTCTCGGACCGCGGGATCCTGCCGCCGTGCACCGGGTCGGTCGTCGCCTCGCACCGCCACCAGAGGCCGGTCCTGGCGCGGTACCGGGGCTTTGCCGGCGCCATCCGCCGGGGTCATCGCGGCCGGTTCACCTTGGTCTGCCACGGCTGAGCTTTTTTCTTGTTCTCCGGTCACCGCTGCCTCCAACGCCGCCATGGCAGCCCGGATGCGCGAGGCATCGCCTGCGGTCGTCGCCTCGTCCAGTGCACGGGCGGCTTGCAGCACCACCTGGTCGTGGGCACTCAGGGCCGCGGTCGCCTGGCTGCGCGCCTGGTCCTTGCGCGCGAAGGCGGCGTCGATCGGCTGGCGGAAAGCATCCCAGAGCTTCTGCTCCTGCTTGCGGTCCAAAGGCACGGCATGGGCCTCAGCCTGCCAGCGCTTCTGCAGGTCCTTGACCGCGTCAATGCGCCAGTTGTCGGATGCAGCCAAGGCCTGCGCCTCGTCGATCAGGGCCCGACGGCGCTCGATGCTCAGGGCCTGTGCAGCCTCCAGCCGCTCGTGGGCCTGATGCATGGCCTCCTTCCAGCGTGACTGCAGGTCCGCAAAGGCCTTTTCACTGAGGTGACCGGCACCCCGCCAGCGCTCGGAGAAGCCATGGAGCGCCCTCACCTGCCCTTTCCAGTCGACGTCCTCGCGGTGGGCATCCGTCCAGGCCCGTACCTCTTCGATGATCGACAGCCGCTGGGTCTTGTGGGCCTCGGCCTGCTGCCGGATCTGCGTCAGCCATTCTTCGACCACCTTGTGGGCCTGCGTGCAGGCTTCGTCGAATCGCCGCCACAGTGCATGATTGGGTTGCCCGCCCTGATCGGTGAGCTTCCACTGTTCACGCAGGGATCGCAGCGTCTCCTGCATCTTGCGGCCACCCAGCCGCTGTCCCTCTGGGGCAGCAAGCAAGGCTTCGGCTTTGGCCACCAGTTCCTCCCGCAACTGATCGGCACGCCAGCGCTGCCACCCCTCCAACTCGCCCGCCTGCGACAGCAAGGCATGGGCACGCGATTCCTGATCGCGATGCACCTGGCGACCCAAGCCTTTGATGAGGGCTCGGACCTCGGCCGCCGCCTTGGGCGCCGACTTGCCGTGTCCCTCGGCCAGCTCCTGTTCAAGCCGGCGCAAGGCCTGATCGAGCTCCACACTGGGCTGGACAGGTGCTCGCGTGTCGGTGCCGGGGGAGCTTCGACCCTCTTCCGCAGCGGCATCACCGCGGGCCGAACGCAACTCTTCGGACCACACCGGCACTGCGGGCAATGGCGCCTGCGGGTCGGCGTCGGCAGCCACTGCCTGGGCCAATGCCGCCTGGAAGGCATCGCGCACCAGGCGCAACTGACTGCGCGATGCGTCGATCATGGAGGTGAAGCGTGGTTCGATGCTGTTCCATTGGGCGTCGGCCGTCAAAGCATCGGACTGTCCCATCCACGCGTCGACGTCGGCATCCAGACCTTGGGCCACCAGAAGCGCATCGCGCCACGACTTGGTCGACAGCACTTCAATGCGCTGGGCCAGCAGGACAGCCGCCTCGCGCTCAACCTGGATGCGGTGCTGCAGGTCTTCTATCGCCCTGACCCGGTCGGCCAAGGCCGCCTTGAGTTCACTCAGCGGCTCGCGCGACAGGGGTGCGCCTGCCCGCGCTGCATCGCGTTGCCAGGCCAGTGCATCCGCCAGGTTCAGACGGGGCTGGTCCAGCAAGTCCTTCGCCTTCTGCGCCCACTCCTGGGCCAGCAAGATCTGTCCCTTCTGTCGCCGAACCTCGTCAAGGCGTTCCTTCAACAGTTTGGCGGCGCCACGGTCCCTGTGCGACAACTCCTTGAACACCTCCTGCAGCAGGTCCAAGGCCGGATCGCTGTCGAGCCAGGCACGGATCCGCACCACCCTTTCGCCGGACGTCGGCGCCGAAAAAACACCCCCCGTCACGGAATCGAGGTGGCTGACAGAAGCAGGGGTGGAAGGACTGGGCGGGTTCACGGCAACACGTCGGGAATTCGTTGGAAATGACCGGGGCATGGCCCGGGCCGATGAAGGCAACTGGACCGTATTGTCGCCGTTTCGAAAACGCGCCAGCCCAAACAAGAAACCCCGGCAGACCAGGTCTGCCGGGGTGGACGGCGGGCAACATGCACTTGCCGTCGGGGGGCCGGCTGGAGATGGATGTCCAGTCGGCCAGGAAGCAATGGATTGCTTCCCAAGTGGGCCGGTCGCAGGCTTCGCCTTTGAGCCGGCAGACCCGTTGACTTAACGGGCAAGCACAGCTTACTCCTGCCGGTGTGTCTGTTCAAGCGGTCCGGCGATCCGATTTCATGGATATTTCCAATCAGGCGGCAGCGCCCCATTTCCCGATGAAATGACCACGCCAGACA
>SBFU01000353.1 GCA_006227785.1 Burkholderiales bacterium | reverse complement strand
TCGTGGCCGGCTGGATTGCCGGTCAGGCCGACGCCACCGGCCGCTATGTGACGGTGCTGCCGGTGCTGCTGGCGTTCGCCTTTTTCAGCAACTTCACCTATGCCCTGGTGGGCTCGCTGCTGCGCCACTGGCTGGCCGGGCCGGTGGTGGACGGCCGGCCCACCGGTGCCCGGTTGCTGGCCTTCAACCGGCTGATGGCGCTGGCGCTGGTCCTGACCGCCGCATGGATGTTGCTGGGCGGCGCCGGCCTCAATGGAAGCGCGCCATGAGTCACCACACCGCGCTGCCGTCCGTTCCCGTGAAGGATGTCACTCTCGGCGTGTGGCTTGGCCTGCTGGGCGTGGTGGTGTTTGCCTTGACGCTGCCCATGACGCGGCTGGCCACCGGCACGGCGGAGCATCCCCAGCTTTCGCCCTGGTTCGTGACCTGGGCTCGCGCCGCGCTGGCGGGTGGTCTGGCAGCGGTGTTCCTGCTGGTCACACGATCGCGCCTGCCCACGAGAGCCGAACAGGCGCCGCTGCTGCTGTCACTGGCCGGCAATGTCATCGGTTACCCCTTGCTGCTGGGCTGGGCGCTGCGCCATGTGACCGCCAGCCACGCGGCCGTCATCACCGCTCTGCTGCCCCTGGCCACTGCAGCCATGGCGGCCTGGCTGATGCACCAGAGGGCTCGCCTGGGTTTCTGGCTGTTTGCCCTGCTGGGCAGCGCACTGGTGGTGGCCTACAGCCTGATCCGGGCGGCACAGGCCGGCCACGGGTTCCATCTGGAATGGGCCGATGCGTTGCTGGTCGGCGCGGTGCTGGCCGCGGCGCTGGGTTATGTCGGTGGCGCTCAGGTCACCGGATCTCTGGGGGCCGAGCGGGTGATCAGCTGGGTCTGTGTGATGGCGCTGCCCCTGACGGTGCCCGGGGCGCTGCTGACCTGGCCCGATCAACCCGTTGCCCTCTCGGCCTGGCTGGCACTGGGGTATGTGGGCGTGTTTTCCATGTGGGCCGGCTTCTTTGCCTGGTTCCGCGGCCTGGCCCTGGGCGGTGCGCTGCGGGTGAGCCAGACGCAACTGCTGCAACCGTTCATCAGCATCCTGGCCGCCGTGCCCCTGCTGGGCGAATCGCTGGACCTGATCACCCTGGGATTTGCCCTGGCCGTGGTGGCCACCGTTTTCATGGGCCGGCACATGGCCCAACCCGCATCAATGCCCCCCACCAAAACCTGAGGAGTCCGCTTTGTCGACCACCCCATGGACGCTCGCCCGACGCGCCCACAAGATGAACCCCTCGGTGATCCGCGAGATCCTGAAGGTCACCGAAAAGCCCGGCATCATCAGTTTCGCTGGTGGCCTGCCCTCGCCCAGAACCTTTCCGGTGGAGGCGTTTGCCTCGGCCTGCGAGGCGGTGCTGCGCACCGATGGTCGCGCTGCTCTGCAATACGCCTCCAGCGAGGGCCTGCCGGCGCTGCGCGAGTGGATCGCCGGCCAATTGCCCTGGGAGGTGAGCCCGGGTCAGGTGCTGATCACCACCGGCAGCCAGCAGGGGCTGGACCTGGTGGCCAAGGTGCTGATAGACGAAGCCAGCCCGGTGCTGGTGGAGACACCCACCTACCTGGGCGCACTGCAGGCCTTCACGCCCATGGAGCCGTCCATCGTGAGCGTAGACAGCGACGCCGAAGGCATCGATGTCGACGATATGAAGATGAAGGCGCAGGGCGCCCGCTTCCTGTATGTGCTGCCCAACTTCCAGAACCCGACCGGCCGCACCATGAGCGATGCGCGCCGCCAGGCGCTGGTGGAGACTGCCCGTGCCATCGGCCTGCCGATCGTCGAGGACAACCCTTACGGTGACCTGTGGTTCGACCAGCCACCGCCGTTGCCACTGACCGCGCGCAACCCCGAAGGCTGCATCTACCTGGGCTCGTTCTCCAAGGTGCTGGCACCCGGTTTGCGCCTCGGTTATGTGGTGGCTCCGAAATCCATCATGCCCAAGCTTCTGCAGGCCAAGCAGGCGGCCGACCTGCACAGCCCCAGCTTCAACCAGCGCATGGTGGCCGAGGTGCTGAAAGGCGGGTTCCTCGAACGCCATGTGCCCACCATCCGCGCCCTGTACAAACACCAGTGCGAGGTGATGCTGCAGGCACTGGCCGAGGAGATGGCCGGTCTGGACCTGCAATGGAACGCACCCGATGGCGGGATGTTCCTGTGGGTGCGCCTGCCGCAGGGCATGAGCGCCATCGACCTGCTGCCCAAATCGGTGGACAAGGGGGTGGCCTTTGTGCCCGGTGCCGCCTTCTTCGCCGCCGAACCGGATCCACGCAGCCTGCGCCTGTCCTTCGTGACGGCCAGCGAAGAGCAGATCCGCATCGGTATCCGGGCGCTGGCTGCAGCCATCCGCGAGGCGTCCAGGGGCTGAGACATGTTGCGTATCTGGGGACGGATCAGCTCGATCAACGTGCGCAAGGTGGTGTTGTGCGCGCAGGTGCTGGAACTGGACTTCGACCGCATCGATGCCGGCATGAGCCACGGGGTGGTGAACACACCGGACTACCTCGCCAAGAACCCCAACGGACTGGTACCGCTGCTGGAAGACGGCGACTTCACGCTGTGGGAGTCGAACACCATCGTGCGCTACCTCTGCGCCCGGGAAGCTTCGCCGCTGTATCCGCAAGACCTGCGGCGCCGCGCCGATGCCGAGCGCTGGATGGACTGGCAGCAGACCACGCTCAACCCGGCCGGCAGCCCCGGCTTCAAGCAGCTGATCCGCACACCCGAGGCCCTGCGCGACAGGCAAGCCATCGCCGCGTCGGTGGCGATGACCGAACCCTTGTTCGACCAGCTCGACCGGCACCTTGCACACCAGCCCTTCATGGCCGGCGATACGCTGACCATGGCTGACATACCCATCGCCTGCGAAGTCCACCGCTGGTGGGGCCTGCCGCAGCCGCGCCCCGCCTGGCCCCATATCGAACGGTGGTACGCGCGGTGGCTGGCGATACCTGCCAGCCGGGGCGTGCTCGACCTACCCCTGGCCTGACCCGGAGCCCCGTCATGACCCTGCGACCCTTCACGCAAGTGGATGTGTTCACCGCGACGCCCTACCTCGGCAACCCACTGGCCGTGGTGCTGGACGGCCGTGAGCTGTCGACCGAGGCGATGCAGCGCTTCACCGACTGGACCAATCTGTCAGAGTGCACCTTTCTGCTGCCACCCACACCCGAGGGCTCGGCGGCCGGCGCGGACTACCGGGTGCGGATTTTCTGCCCAGGGCGCGAGTTGCCGTTTGCCGGTCACCCGACCCTGGGCAGTTGTCACGCCTGGCTCGAAGCCGGCGGTGTGCCACGCGGTGAACACATCGTGCAGGAATGTGGCGTGGGCCTGGTGAGCTTGCGCCGCGATGGCGAACGCTTGGCGTTTTCGGCACCACCGCTGATCAAGAGCGGCCCCCTGGATGAAGGCGACGTGCGGCTTATCGCCCGCGGCCTGGGCGTGGCGCGCGAAGACATCATGGCCCACGCCTGGTGCGACAACGGTCCCAACTGGCGCGGGGTGATGCTGCGCAGCGCCGAGCAGGTACTGGCGCTGAAACCCGACGGCGCCATCCTCGACGGCCTGGACATCGGGGTGGTGGGTGCGAGGGGCAAAGTGGGCGTGGTCGGACCGCAGGACGCGGGTGAGACGCAGTTCGAGGTGCGGGCGTTCTTCCCCGGCAACAACGGCATGGCTGAAGACCCGGTGACCGGCAGTCTGAACGCGGCGCTGGCGCAGTGGCTGATCGGGGCTGGCCTGGCGCCCGAGCGCTATGTGGCAGCGCAAGGGACGGTGTTGGGCCGCCAGGGCCGCGTGCACATCGAGCAGGGCGCCGACGGCACGATCTGGGTCGGCGGGCATTCGGTGAGCTGCATCGAGGGGCAGGTGCGCCTGTGAGCGCGACGGCCAGCCGCGGATGCGCGCGCATCGACCACCTGGTGGTGGGCGCGGCTTCGCTGGCCGAAGGGGTGAACTGGTGCAACAACACGCTGGGGTTGAGCCCGGGACCGGGCGGCGAGCATGCCTTGTTCGGCACCCACAACCGCCTGCTGCGACTGCAGTCCCCGAACCACCCGCAGGCTTACCTGGAAATCATCGCGGTCAACCCGGACGCCACGCCGGCACGCGTGACACCGCTGCGGCGCTGGTTCGATCTGGACGAGCCGGCTGTCCGACAACGCCTGAGCGATCGCGGCCCCCAACTGCTGCACTGGGTGGTCAGTGTCCCCGACATCGAGGCGGCCTGTGCCGCCTGGCGAACCATGGGCATCGAACGGGGCCCTGTGATCGAGGCTTCGCGTCCCACCGCACAAGGCCTGCTGCGCTGGCGCATCACGGTGCGTGACGACGGCCAACGCCTGTTTGGGGGGTGTCTGC
>SBFU01000422.1 GCA_006227785.1 Burkholderiales bacterium | reverse complement strand
GGTTTCCTGTGGTCCTCGATCCACATCAGCGCAAAGCTTTTGGCAGCGGCCGCCTGAGCCAGCAGGCACCGTCCGACCGCCATGCCTGCCGCTGATCCTGTCAGCAGGCTCGCACCCGCCTGACCTCTGCTACAAGCGAAGGCCTTGTCATCGATGAACAGCGGAGGAGTCGGCTTCATGGGGGTGGTTTGTCAGGCGTGTGGCGCCGAAAATCACGGTGGTGTGACGCAGTGCCGACTGTGTGCCGCTGCTTTGCCGGCTGCGCCGGAGGCAGCAGGACGTGAACGGTCCCGATCTCGTCGGGGCAGCAAAGCGGCGCCTAAAGCCCTGGCCACCCGCTGGTGGCTGGCGGTCGGCCTCGGCGCGTTGGCCGTCCTGTTGTTCTGGACTTTGGGGGCGCCGCGCGGCAGTGGTCACCCTGCCGTGGCCGCGGCTCCACCCACGACCGCAGAGCCGGTGAAGCCAGCCGGGAACGAACCCGCCAGTGCCCCTGCCGACAACCTGACCCAGGCGACGGCCGCGGCCCAGGCCCGGTTGAAGGCGTCGCTGGAGCGACTGGCCCGCGAGGACCAGGCGCGCGAGGAAGCCCACGCCCGAGAGCGGGCCGCTGCAGAGCGCCGGCAGCGTGAGGCCGAGCTGGCCCGACGGCGTGATGCTGCGGCGTCCGTGGCGCGCGCCGAGCCGTCCACCTCCCCTCAGGACGTCAAGCCGGCGGCCACCGAGCCAGCGCCGACCCGCCGCCCCTTGCCCGAGAGCCGCCCGGCGGCGGTGACCGCGGTGGTGCCCGCTGCGGCTCCAACGGTGGAGCAGCGCTGCGCCGACAGCGGCAATTTCTTCAGCCGCGCGCTCTGCCAGAGCCAGGCTTGCGCAGACCCGGCGTTGGCGCAGGACCCTGCCTGTCGGCGTCTGCGCGAGATCAATCAGGCCACCCGACCCGACCCCGCGCTGCTCAACTGACGGACTGGGGCCTTCAGCCAGCGTAGCGTGGCAGCACGTTTTCCAGGGGATAGTTGAGCCCGATCAACAGCCAGCCCAGCAAGCCGATGAACCACCAGCTGGTCAGGATGCGGCGAATGGTGGGCAGCCATGTCTGGATGAACTTGGGCATCGGCAGGGTGTCCTTGGGGTGGTGGGCCAGCGGTATCCGGTATCAGTAGGGAAGGCGGGTGGCGCCATAGGAGAGCGCGGCGACCCAGGTCATGGTCATGGCCCAGGACAACAGCTTGACCAGCCACCGGGGCAGGCGCTCACGGAGGACGATCCAGACCCGGGGCGGTTTCATGTAGAGGCTCAGGGCAATGCCATGACCGATGCCCCACGCCAGGTAGCCCAGCGAGGCCTTGTGCCACAGGCCGGCGCTGACGAAGGCCAGGAAGATGCCCAGGCGTGGTGACCCGGTGGCGCGCACCATGGGCTTGAACAGGTAGGTGCCGATGAAGGCGTTGAGCGACATGTGCCAGCGCTGCCAGAACTCCTGGATGTTGGTGGCCAGGTAGGGGCGGTTGAAGTTCTCGGGCAGTCGCACGCCGAACATGGCGGCGCAGGCGATGGCCAGCAGGCTGTAGCCGGAAAAGTCGAAATACAGGGCGGCGAAGCTGAGGTACATGTCGGCCGGCATGCCCCAGGGCATGGCCGAGGCCGCCTGGGCCTGGGCCTTGAACCAGGGCGCCAGCACGTACAGGGCCGCCGCGCCCCAGCCGATCTTCAGGAAGATGCCCGTCATGTCCTGGCGCGTCAGCGAAGGCGCCTGCTGCCCGGGCCGCCAGGGCGTGCCGCCATGGATCGGACCCGCACTGAAGGACGGAACGAAGGTGAGCGCGGCCAGGGCTGGCCAGGTGTCGAACCGTTGCTCCTTCAGCGATTCCTTGAGGACCATGAACGACTTGACCACGAAGAAGGTGGCGCCCACGGTCCAGAAAATGCCATGCCAGCCGGTCTGTCCCCAGACGCCCAGCCAGCCCTGACTGCCCAGGCGTGGACCCATCCAGACCTGCAGGTTGAAGGGGATCAGGCCCAGAAACACCAGCCAGGGCCAGGCCTTGATCTGGCGCGGCTGCAAGCGCCGAAGGACCTGGAAGAGCAGCCACATCCAGAGGATCTGGCCGCTCAGGTAGAACAGCAGCAGGGGGTTGGCCAGGAACAGCAAGGCCAGGTTGGCGGCCACCAGCAGGGCCAGTGCCAGCCGGGGCGCTCGGGTCCGCGTCAGCCAGAACATGCTGGCCAGCGACAGGTAGAGAAAGAGGGTCAGCTCAAGGCCGAAGATCACGGGTCCATCCCCCTGACGACCTCTGTTGCCAGCCAGCCGCTGTACGCCAGCCGCGCCTGGGTGTCCATGTGGTTGTGGTCGAAGAAGTGGTCCCAGCTGGCCCGCACCAGCTCAGGTGGCGGGTAGACGAATTCGGGAATGATCGCGCGGATGCGGTCCTGTGCCGGCCCGGAAAGCGGCGGCTGACCCGCATTCCAGGGCTGAGTGACGATCAGGCGCACCCGGTGCCGTGCGGCCACCTCGCGGGCACGTTCGAGGTAGTGGCGCTCGTCCTGCGCGTGCAGCCCGTTGCCGGGCTGGAAGCGGTCGTCCTCGGTGGTGCGGCGTGACGGCCCGAACACCTTGTCGTAGTGCTGTACCAGAGCCTCTGTCTTCTCGACGTGCACGGGCAGGCGGACGTCGTAGTTGGGCACCCTGCAGGTGGTGTCGGCCTGTTCGGTGCGCAGGGCCAGCAGCTGGTGCCCGATCGCATCGCCCGAGAAGGTGTACATCAGGGCGGTGCGCAGTTTGACCAGCACCTTCAGCGCGACGTTCTGCAGGCGCTCGATCACCGGTCGATCGGGGTGCGCGCCATAGGTGCCAAACAGGTCTCGGAAAGACAGGATGCCGATGTCGCGCGGCACCGGGATCGACCGGGTCTTTGCGTTCGAGGCCAGGCGGTCGAGGTCCACCTCGAACAGGATGGCCGCCGGGCGGGCGCCGCGCTCCAGCAGATCCTCCAGAATGGCAAAGTTGCGCTGGACGCTCCGGCCGCCGCGTCCGAAGTTCATGGGCTGGCGAAGCCGGCCGCCAGAGACCTTGACCATGTGCTGCGGATCGATGCCCTGGCGGATGCGGGAGCTGCCAATGGCCACGAAGTCGACCCCGGGTGGCAGCGCCAGCATCTGGGTGACGGCGCAGGCCTGCGTGTTGCGGACGATGCCCTGGCGAAAGCCGGCGGAATCGGTCCACGAAAGAAACAGGGCCAGCGCCATCAGCAGCAGCGCCGGTCGCCACGCACCCATCGATCAGGCTGCCTTGAGGATCTCGATCAGGCGGCTGACGCGGAAATCGTCAAAGGTTTCGTCGATGGCTTCCAGCTGCGCGCCATGCAGTTCTTCCAGTTCGAACAGGAAGTTCATCGAGTCCAGCGAATCGATCACCTTGTCCTTGATCAGGTGGGTGTTCACGTCCGCCTTGGCTCCCAGACCGGGCTTGGTCTTCTCCAGGGCCGCCTTGATCAAGTCAAGGGCCTGTTCATCGGTCAATTGCATGGTCTGGACTCCGTCATGGGCTCGCTGCGGGCGCTCAGGTTCCAGAACGTGAGCGTCTGCCCGGGCTTCTCCGCAAACGCCCATTGTAGGGCAGGCCCCCGGGGTCCCCTCAGGGCGAGAACCGCACCACGGCAGTGGACCACGAGAGCCCGACACCAAAGCCGCTGAGCAGCACCGTGCGTCCCCGCAGGGCGTCACGCTCCTGCAGCTCGGCCAGCAGCAGGGGGATGGTCGAGGACACGGTGTTGCCGAAGCGGTCCATGTTCTTGAGGACTTTTTCGGGCGGGATGCCCGCCCGGCGGGCCAGGGCATCGAGCATGTAGGTCGAACCCTGGTGCAGGGCGAACAGGTCGATCTGATCCAGGGTGAGACCGGCACGATCCAGGCAGGCCTGCAGGCTCACCGGAATGCGCGAGAGCACAAAATTGAAGACCGCCCGCCCGCGCATGTGCAGCCTGAGCTGATCGCGGTCGTGGGCCTGCACGCCCGGCGGGCCCAGCAGCGACACCTGGGGCTGCGTGGCACCGCCAGCCGGTATTTCGATGGCGTCTGCGCCCGCGCCGTCGGTGCCGAAGTCCACTGCCAGCGTCTGGCTGCGCGTGCCTTGCGCACTCACCCAGGTGGCCGTGGCCGCGTCCCCGAATATGCAGTTGGTGTCGCGGTCTTCGGCCGCCATGATGCGGGAGTAGGGGTCGCAGGTCACCAGGATGGCATGGCGCAGTCCGCAACGCTGCAGAAAGCCCTCCACGATTTCCAGACCGTAGACGTAGCCCGAGCAGCCCAGGCTGATGTCGAACGAGGCCACCTGGGTCGACAGGCCCAGCGCCTGCGCAATGCCCGGTGCGTTGTGGGGAATGCGGCGGTCCGGGTTCTGGGTCACACAGACCAGCAGGTCCACGCCTTCGCTGGCCAGCTGGGGTTGCGCGGCCAGCAGCTTCTGGCACGCGGCCACGGCCAGGCCGATGCCCGACTCTCCTGAGCCGAGCACGTGGCGCGTCCTGAGGCCGACCTTGTCGGCGATGAAGGCTTCTTCGGCGCCCGTGGCGGCCGCAATGTCGGCTGCTGTGTGCTGTACCGACGGCAGCGCCCAGGTGATGGCTTCAATCGACATGAATGGCGTGCTCCGACTTGAAGGCAAAGTTGACCATGCCGTGGTGGCGCTCGGGTCGGTCATGGTCGGTCACCGTGACCTCGACGATGGACTGGTGCAGAACACCACGGCGTATCAGCCGCCGCTGCCGGATGTCGACCACGCCCCGGAAGGGACCGGACTGGCCGCCAACCGGCACCGCAAACTGGCGCATGCCGGTGAACCAGACGTCGTGCACACCCGCGCCCGCGCGTTCGTGCAGGTGCTTGACCGATTGGACCAGGACATTGAGCAGGCCCTCCAGGTCGCCCGGATGCTCGGCACGGTAGCGGCCCGTCAGTGCCGAGGGGGAATCTTCAAGCTCGACGCGGACACCCATGTCCGTGTCCTGCCGGGGCGCGGCCAGGCCGGTGTCCAGCAGCTGGAAGACGTGCTCCACGCCGTCCTTGACGAAATGGACCTGTCCGATCGGGTCGTGGGCATCGCCGGTCTCGGCCGCCTGCCAGCACACCACATTGGCGGTGATCCGGCTGAAGGTGGCCTGGGTCAGGCGTGAGCCGGTGGGGGCGGCCTGCTCTGCCAGTCGCGCAATGAGCTGTGTGCCCTGCACGTAGTCGCGCTTGCCCCTGAGAAACACCGCCAGGGCTGGCCTGGACATCAAGGTTGAGGTGCTGTCTGCCATGCACCGGAGTATAGGAGGGCGGCGGTATCAGGCCTTCTGGAGCACCCTGCGGTACTGCACCGCTTCGGCGATGTGCGCCACCGCCACCGATTCGCTGCCGGCCAGATCGGCGATGGTGCGGGCCACGCGCAGGGCCCGGTGGGTGCTGCGGGCGCTCCAGCCCAGGCGCGCGGCGGCGGTGTTCAGGAATTTCATGGCCGCCGCCTCGGCTCCGACGTGGTCGTCCAGAGCCCGCCCGGCCAGGCCCTGGTTCGTGTGCCCCTGGCGGGCATGGGCCCGCGCTCGCGCCGCCACCACGCGCTCGCGCACCCGGCCACTGCTCTCGCCGGGCTGGCCGCCCAGCAGTTCGTCGGGTGCCAGGGCGGGCACCTCCACGTGCAGGTCGATGCGGTCGAGCAACGGGCCACTGAGCTTGCCCTGGTAGCGGGCGATCTGGTCGGGCGTGTCGCGGCAGGGGCGCGTGGGGTGGCCCAGGAAGCCACAGGGGCAGGGGTTCATGGCCGCGATGAGCTGGAAGCGGGCGGGAAACTCGCTCTGCATGGCCGCGCGGGAAATCCGGATGTGGCCGCTTTCCAGGGGTTCGCGCAGGGCTTCGAGGGCTGCGCGCGGAAACTCGGGCAGTTCGTCGAGAAACAGCACGCCGTGGTGCGCCAGCGAAATCTCGCCCGGGCGGGGTGGCGAGCCGCCGCCGACCAGAGCGACCGCGCTTGCACTGTGATGGGGCGCGCAGGTCGGACGCTGGCCCCAGCGATCGATGTCGAAGCGACCGGCCAGCGAGGCCACTGCCGCCGATTCCAGCGACTCGATGGTGTCCATGGGGGGCAGCAGGCCGGCAAACCGCTGGGCCAGCATGCTCTTGCCCGAACCTGGCGGGCCGGCCATGAGCAGGCTGTGCCCGCCGGCGGCCGCGATCTCGAGCGCCCGGCGGGCTGCGGCCTGGCCTTTGACGTCGGCCAGGTCCGGGTAGGCCGGCTCGGCTCCCTGGCGCGCCACCTGCAGGCGCGCCCAGCCCGCGTCGTCCGTGCTCTGTTCATTCTGCTGGGCCTCAGGCAGAAAGTGGGCAACCACATCGAGCAGGTGCCTGGCGCGGTAGACCTCGGCGTCAGCCACCAGTGCGGCCTCTTCGGCGCTGCCCGGGGGCAGCACCAGGCGGGCGGTGGCCTGACCGGTGCGGGCCGCCTCGCGGTGCAGGGCCAGGCTCATGGCCAGGGCGCCCCGCACCGGGCGCAGATCGCCGCCCAGGGAGAGCTCGCCGGCAAATTCCCAGCCGTTCAGCCGGGCGCTGTCGATCTGGCCGCTGGCCGCAAGAATGCCCAGGGCGATCGGCAGGTCGAAGCGGCCGGAGTCCTTGGGCAGGTCGGCCGGTGCCAGGTTGACCGTGATGCGCTGGTTGCTCGGAAAGGACAGTCCGGCGTTGGCAATGGCCGAACGCACCCGCTCGCGGGCCTCGCGCACCTCGGTGTCGACCAGGCCGACCAGGGTGAAACTGGGCAGGCCGTTGGCCAGGTGCACCTCGACGCGCACGGCGCGCGCGTCCAGGCCCAGCAGCGCACGGCTGTGCACCACGGACAGACTCATGGTTTCCTCCCTGTTTTGGTGCATGGCTTGGGCGACCATCCGCCACTGCCAGCCAGCCCTGGAATGCACTGAAATGGTGCGAATGAACCGGGGATGCCGGGTGATCGGACCCTGAAAGCGTCCGATGATGGCACGCCAGCGTCGCCCTGGCGTCCACAAATGGGGGATGGGTGTCGCTGCGGGTCTGTAACCGCCTGTCACGCGGAACCGCGGTGGGGCGCCCGGGCCACCGTGAATGACCAGGCGTCGGGGTGCTGGCACGGTCCATGCTAGCCCGGTGAAGGCGCAAGCAACAACCCTGGGTGTCACGGTCCTGCGGCCCGGCACCTCCCGATCTAGAAGAGGTACTACAGCATGAAAATGGTCTCCGCCATCATCAAGCCGTTCAAGCTGGACGAGGTGCGTGAAGCGCTTTCCGGCATGGGCGTGCAGGGCATCACCGTTACCGAAGTCAAGGGGTTCGGCCGGCAGAAGGGGCACACCGAGCTCTACCGCGGCGCCGAATACGTCGTCGACTTCCTCCCGAAGGTCAAGATCGAAGCGGCCGTGGCCGACGAGCTGGTCGACCGGGTCATTGAAGCGATTGAAGGTGCTGCACGCACCGGCAAGATCGGCGACGGGAAGATCTTCGTCTCCGCACTGGAACAGGTGGTTCGCATCCGCACCGGCGAGACCGGCAAGGAAGCGCTCTGACGCCCCACCGAAGCAAGAAAGATCACGAACATGAAAAAACTGCTTGTATCCCTGTTTCTGGGTTTGGGCCTGGCTTTTGGCGGCCTGAACGCGATGGCCGAGACCGCGGTCGAAACGGCTGTTGTGGTGGCCCAGGCCACCACCGAAACCCCCGCTGCCGAGGCGCCTGCCGCTGAGGCCCCGGCTGCAGCCGAAGAAGCCGCCGCCCCCACCGTCGACAAGGGCGACGTCGCCTGGATGCTGGTCTCCACCATCCTGGTCATCCTGATGGTGCTGCCGGGCCTGGCGCTGTTCTACGGCGGCCTGGTGCGCAGCAAGAACATGCTGTCGGTCCTGATGCAGGTGATGGTGGTGTTCTCCCTGATCTCGGTGCTGTGGGCCGTCTACGGCTACAGCCTGGCGTTCGGCGGTGAAGGCCTGATCATCGGCAACCTGGACAAGGTGTTCCTGATGGGCGTCACACCGGATTCGCTGGCCGACACCTTCACCGACAACGTGAAGATCCCCGAGTACGTGTTCATTGCCTTCCAGGCCACGTTCGCCGGCATCACCTGCGCCCTGATCGTCGGCTCCTTCGCCGAGCGCATCAAGTTCGGCTCCGTGCTGCTGTTCTGCGCCCTGTGGTTCACCTTCAGCTACCTGCCCATCGCCCACATGGTCTGGGGTGCCGGTGGTTACCTGCTGGACAAGGGTGCCCTCGACTTCGCGGGTGGTACCGTGGTGCACATCAACGCCGCCATGGCCGGTCTGGTGGGTGCCTACATGGTTGGCAAGCGCATCGGCTACGGCAAGGAAGCCATGGCGCCGCACAGCCTGACCCTGACCATGGTCGGTGCCTCGATGCTGTGGGTGGGCTGGTTCGGCTTCAACGCCGGCTCCAACCTGGAAGCCAACACCTTCGTGGGTCTGCCGTTCATCAACACGCTGTTCGCCACCGCCGCCGCCGTGCTGGCCTGGTGCATCGGCGAAGCGCTGAGCAAGGGCAAGGCCTCGATGCTGGGTGCCGCTTCCGGTGCCGTCGCCGGCCTGGTGGCCATCACCCCGGCCTGCGGCTCGGTGGGCCCCATGGGCGCCATCATCATCGGCCTGCTGTCCGGCTTTGTCTGCCTCTGGGGTGTCAACGGCCTGAAGAAGATGCTGGGCGCTGACGACTCGCTCGACGTGTTCGGTATCCATGGCATCGGCGGCATCATCGGTGCCCTGCTGGTCGGCGTGTTCGGCGCCCCTGGCCTGGGTGGCACCGGTGGCGACGACTTCTCCATCGGCAGCCAGCTGCTGATCCAGGCCGAAGGCGTGGTGATCACCATGGTCTGGTCTGGTGTGGTGGCGGCCATCTGCTACAAGATCGTCGACATGGTGATGGGTCTGCGCGTGACCGAAGAGGCCGAGCGCGAAGGTCTGGACATCACCTCGCACGGCGAGACCGCCTACAACCGCTGATCTCCTGCACGGGTCGGTCAACGCCGGCCTGTTTGAAATCGCAGTCCACACCCGCCACCCTTCAGGGGGCGGGTGTTTTTTTGCGTCCGGACGGACCGACGCCTGCTTTTGCAGCCCACCGTGCAAAAAATTCAACGCCGGTCGAGGACCGGGTCGCTACCATGGCGGCCTATGTCAGAGCTCACCCTACCCGCTCCCTTGCAGGCCCTTGCCGACCAGATCCGTGCGGCCCATGCCGACCGCCAGCCGTTGCGCATCACCGGCGGAGGCACCAAGGCTTTTCTCGATGAAGGCACCGGGGCGGTGCCCCTGTCGACCACCGGCTGGGCCGGCATTGTCAGCCACGAACCCACCGAGCTGGTCATCACCGCCAGGGCCGGAACGCCGCTGGCCGAGCTGGAGGGCGCACTGGCCGAAGTCGGCCAGTGCCTGCCCTTCGAGCCGCCCCACTTCGGCCCTGGTGCCACGGTCGGTGGCATGGTGGCGGCCGGTCTGGCCGGTCCGGCGCGCGCCACCGTGGGTGGGGTGCGCGACTATGTGCTGGGCGTGCAGTTGCTCAACGGACAGGCCGAGCTGCTGACTTTCGGTGGCCAGGTCATGAAGAACGTGGCCGGTTACGACATCAGCCGCGCGATGGCCGGCAGCCGAGGTCGCCTGGGACTGATCGCCGAGGTGAGTCTCAAGGTATTGCCGGTCGCGCCGGCCGAGGCGACCCTGGTGTTCAGACTGGGCCAGCACGACGCGTTGGAGCAGTTGCACCGATGGGGCGGCCAGCCCTTGCCGCTGAACGCGTGCTGCTGGGTGCGCGACACGACCACGCCGGACGCCCCCGAATGGCTGTTCGTGCGCCTGCGCGGCGCAGTGGCGGCGGTGGAGGCCGCCTGCGAGCGGATGCTGCGCGAACTGCCAGGGGGCCAGCGCATGGACAACGCCCAGGCCGGAGCTGACTGGGCCGCCTGCCGCGATCAGACCCTGCCGTTTTTCCAGGCACCCGCGCCCGATCTGGGCTTGTGGCGCCTGTCGGTGCCGCAGACCGCGCCCGTGCTGGACCTGCCCTTTCCTCAACTGGTCGAGTGGCAGGGCGCGCAGCGCTGGCTGTGGGCGCCGGTGTCCGAGGCCGATCGCATCCGTGCGGCCGCCGCCGCCGTGCAGGGGCACGCGAGCCTGTTCCGAGTGCCGGCCACCGGTGACGGTGGCGTGGCCCGCTTCGATGCCGAGTCGGCCACCATCCGCACCATCTCGCAGCGGCTGCGCGCCGCGTTTGACCCCGCCGGGATCTTTGCCCCTGGCATGAAGGCCTGAGCGCCATGCAAACCCATCTCGCTCCCGAATTCCAGGGCACACCCGACGGTCAGGCCGCCGAGGCCATCCTGCGCAAATGCGTGCACTGCGGCTTCTGCACCGCCACCTGCCCGACCTACCAGCTGCTGGGCGACGAGCTCGACGGTCCGCGTGGCCGCATCTACCTGATGAAGCAGGTGCTTGAAGGGGCCGAGCCCACACGCAAGACCCAGCTGCACCTGGACCGCTGCCTGACCTGCCGCAACTGCGAGAGCACCTGCCCCAGCGGGGTTGACTACGGGCACCTGGTCGACATTGGCCGCAAGATCGTGGACGCCAAGGTGCCGCGCCCGGCCACCGAAAAGGCGGTGCGCTGGCTGCTCAAGGAGGGCCTGACCTCACCCGCTTTCGGCCCGGCCATGAAGCTCGGTCAGCTGGTGCGTGGCCTGATGCCCGAGACCCTGAAGAACAAGGTGCCCGCCAGACAGGACGCCGGGCGCTGGCCCACCGGCACCCACGCCCGCAAGGTGCTGATGCTGGCGGGGTGCGTGCAACCGGCCATGATGCCCAACATCAACACCGCCACCGCACGCGTGCTGGACGCCGCCGGCATCCAGACCGTGGTCGCGCCCGAGGCCGGCTGTTGCGGCGCAGTCAAGTTCCACCTGAACGACCAGGACGGCGGCAAGGCCCACATGCGCGCCAACATCGATGCCTGGTGGCCGCATGTCGAGCAGGGCGTCGAGGCCATCGTCATGAACGCCTCGGGCTGCGGCGTCACGGTCAAGGAGTATGGGCACATCCTGGCCGACGACCCGGCCTACGCGGCCCGTGCCGCGCGCATCAGCGAACTGACCCAGGACCTGAGCGAACTGCTGCCCACGCTGGTGCCGGCGCTGCGGTCGAAGCTGGCGCGACAGCCCGACGCGAAGCAGGTGGTGGCCTTCCACCCGCCCTGCACGCTGCAGCACGGCCAGAAACTCAAGGGCGGCGTCGAGACCCAACTGGCCGCCCTGGGCCTGACCGTGATGGTGGCACGCAACGAGTCGCACCTGTGCTGCGGCTCGGCCGGCACCTATTCGGTGCTCAACCCCGGGCTGGCCTACCAGCTGCGCGACCGCAAGCTCGGTCACCTGGGCGAGCTCAAGCCCGACGTCATCACCAGCGCCAACATCGGCTGCATCACCCACTTGCAGAGCGGCACGAAGACGCCGGTGCGGCACTGGATCGAGTTGCTGGACGAGTTGCTGAACCCGACGCAGTAAAGGGGTGGAGCCTTGTTGGCAGCAGCTGCACAAAGGCTTCTTTCAAGCCAGAACATCGCGGAACCGGCTTTGCCGGGCCGCAGATGTTGCCCCCTGGGGGGTGACCGCCGAAGGCGGGCGCGGGGGGGAACTTGATCGCTGCGCTGGCCACCCTGCTGGTGTTCCAGCTGCTGGGCGAGGCGCTG
>SBFU01000295.1 GCA_006227785.1 Burkholderiales bacterium | reverse complement strand
TACGGCAGTCCGCCACGGTGCCAGCATGCCTGGGGTCCAGCTCGAACGCACGGCGCAGGTTGCGCCAGCGCTGCTCGCGCGGGAGTGTGTGCTGATCGGGCTGGTCGCCGCGACGCAAAAGGACGCGCGAGCAGGGCGCGGGTACGGCCAGTCCCATCTGCCGGCCCTGAAACCGCAGGGCCTTGCCGATTTCCCATGCCTGGTTGTATCCGCGCTCGGCCAGGCGGCGTGTGCTCAGGGGAATGGGGACCAGCAGCTGTGCTTCGCTCAGCAAGGTGCGGACTTCAGGGCGCATCAGCATCAGGCGGGCCATGGTCTGCGCCCATGCCGGCTCGTTTCTGAATTTCAGACGCGCCACCATGTCATCCCACGGATAGGCATAGTCCACCGCTGCGGCGCAATGGCCCAGATGGCCTGATGAGGGCTTCAGCATGCAGGCTGCGCACCTGGCCTGGCCCGGTGGTGCCAGCGCAGCGCATGCATGGCAACGCCAGCGCGGCACGCCAAAACGACGGACGCAGGCCTGGCACACCGGCTCGGATGGCCAGGTGCCGCAGACCTGGCATTGGCCAGGCCAGCGCTCGGACCAGGATCGCCACAGGGACAGCATCGTCCCAATATACTGACCGGTTGCCGCCCGTCCCGATCCTGCCCTGTCAGAACGCACAGTGAATCCGACCCCCTCCGAGAACCCCGAGCCGACCTTGGGTCTGGCCACCGACCGTGTGCCGGGACTGGACCCTGTGGCCGTTGCCCGGTGGGCTGCCCGCCGCACGACCGCCTCGCCCTGGCTGCACGAAGAAATCGCGGCACGCATGCTGCCGCGCCTGGATTGCTTTCGCCAGCTGCCAGCCAGCTGGCTGCACTGGGAGCCCGTGCAGGGCGGCCTGCAGGCGCATCGGCTGCTGCTGCAGCGCCTGACTGGGTCGCAGAGCCATGTGATGGCTGAAGACTCGGCATTCGCGCTGCAGCTTGTCAACGAAGGCCAGCGGACGTCCTGGAACCCGCTGCGCCGCAAGAACCCCTCAATCGCCGTGCCGGCCGACGACCGGACCCGGGTCGGCATGGTGTGGGCCAACATGCTGCTGCACAGGGAGACACGCCCGCTGGCACTGCTGCAGCGCTGGAACCGACACATCGACACCGGTGGTTTCCTGATGTTCTCCTGCCTGGGCCCCGACAGCCTGTCCTCGTTGCGAGCCCTCTACCGCCAGCACCACTGGGGTGAGCCGACCCACGGGTTTGTCGACATGCACGACTGGGGCGACTTGCTGGTGCGCGCCGGATTTGCCGAGCCCGTGGTGGACATGGAGCGCATCACGCTGACTTACACCGGTGCCGGGGCCTTGCTGGACGAGTTGCGCCTTCTCGGACGCAATTTCAGCCTCGCACGCTTCAGTGGCTTGCGAGGCCGTTCGTGGCGTCGGCAACTGGAGGAGGCCATTGAGGGCTCTCTGCCCCGCAGTCCGGATGGGCGGCTTCAGCTGGGCTTCGAGATCATCTATGGTCATGCCTTCAAGCCGGAGCCTCGACTGAAGGCCGCGGCCGAGCAGAACGTGTCTCTGGACACCATGCGCGACATGCTCAGGTCGTCGCGGCGCTGATGCCCGCGCGGGCGAAAACACCCCTATGCCACGATGCCCCAGTCGGATGAGGTGGCGTGTCAGCGGAATGGTGGTTTGACCCCGCTACAATTGACATAAATCAAACTCTCCAGGGCATTTTCCCTGTTGCTCCGCGGCGTGGCCGTGGAACGGTCGGGAGCGGTGGTTGGACGGCAAATCGGATGTGTACAGGCTGGCACAGCGGCGCGATGACGCGCTGTACTGGTCCCTGAGACGCCACTGCGCGGTAAGTCCGTCGCAACTGGCGTCTGTGCTCGTGGCGCTCGGGACCGTGTCCCTGGGTGTCGCAGGGTTCTTCTGGACGCAGGGTGCGGTGCTGGTCATGCCCTTCGCGTTGCTGGAGGTGCTGGCGCTGGGCACGGCCTTCCTGATCCATGCCCGCCATGCCACCGACGGGGAGAGCGTGATCCTTCGCGATGGACGGCTCGTGGTGGAGTGCGAATCCGCCGGGGTGGTTCAGCGCTGCGAGTTTGACCGTGAGCGCGTGCGTCTGCATCCGAGCGGCAGGCAGGTGTTGATCGAGGTGCGGGCGGGAGCCCAGGCGATCCGGATCGGGCGTCATCTTCGGTCCGATCTGCGGCCTGTTCTGCTGCACGAGCTACGGCGGGCCTTGCGAGAGGCCTGAGGGGTAGAGGGTTGGGTATTCCCCGGATGGGCGAGGTCGGGAAATTTTGTTTTAATCTGCATTGATATAAATCAATACTTATATTTGAGGCGCACAAAGTGAGTACGACGATGAAATCGGGAAGGTCCCTGCGAGAGAGATTGGCCGCCCTGCGGTCCGCGGTGACGACCCTGTCCCTGGGGGCGGGCGTGTGGGTTTCGGCTGCAGCCCAGCAAGTCAATGACCTGCCAGGAGGTCCTGCCGTCAACCAGCTGAACTTTGCGCCCCCGGCCACCCGTATCGCCGAGGAGCAGCACTGGCTGCACTGGTTCATGATGGGCATCTGCGCCGTCATCTTCGTCGTCGTGTTCGGCGTCATGTTCTATTCCATCGTGAAGCACCGCAAGTCGGTGGGTCACAAGGCGCAGGATCTGCCCGAGCCCATCTGGGTGGAGCTGGGCTGGACCATCGTGCCCCTGCTGATCGTGATCGGCATGGCGCTGCCGGCCACCAAAGTGCTGGTGGCCCAGAAGGACACCACCAACGCCGACGTGACCATCAAGGCCGTGGGCATGCAGTGGAAATGGGGGTATGAATACCTCAAGGGCGAAGGCGAGGGCATCGGTTTCCTCTCCACGCTGGACAACAGCCATCGCGTCATGTCCAACAGTGGCAAACCCGAGGCGGTTGACGACTATCTGCTGAAGGTCGACAACCCGCTGGTGGTCCCGGTGGGCAAGAAAATTCGCATCATCACCACCGCCAACGACGTCATTCACGCCTGGATGGTGCCGGCCTTCGGCGTCAAGCAGGACGCGATTCCCGGCTTCGTGCGCGACACCTGGTTCCGTGCCGAGAAGACCGGCGATTTCTACGGTCAGTGCGCCGAGCTGTGCGGCAAGGAGCACGCCTACATGCCGATCCATGTCCGGGTGGTGACCGCCGAGGAATACAGCGCCTGGGTGGCCGAGCAGCAGGCCATCATGGCCGCCGCCGCCGACGATCCGACCAAGGTCTGGACTCTGGCCGACCTCGTTCAGCGTGGCGAATCGGTCTACGCCGCCAATTGCGTGGCCTGCCACCAGGCCAATGGCAAGGGCGCTGGTCCCATCAAGCCCCTGGACGGATCGGCCATCGTCACCGCCGCCGACCCGGCCGCTTTCGTGAACATCATGCTCAATGGCGCTGGCGGCGGCGCCATGCCGGCCTGGAAGCAGCTGTCCGACACCGAGCTGGCCGCCGTCATGACCTTCGCCAAGAACAGCTGGTCCAACGCGACGCAGCAGATCGTGCAGCCATCCGAAGTGGTCGCTGCCCGTCAGTGAAGCGGTCAAACCCCGAATATTGAGTCCCAAAGGAAGCGAACATGAGTGCTGTTCTTGACCACCACGACGCGCACGGCCACGATCACGACCACCACGCCCCCTCGGGCTGGCGTCGCTGGGTCTTTGCCACCAACCACAAGGACATCGGTACGCTGTACCTGCTGTTCTCCTTCGCGATGCTCATGATCGGCGGCGTTCTGGCCCTGCTGATCCGGGCCGAGCTGTTCCAGCCGGGCCTGCAGCTTGTCAATCCCGAGCTGTTCAACCAGCTGACCACCATGCACGGCCTGATCATGGTGTTCGGCGCCATCATGCCGGCCTTCGTGGGCTTTGCGAACTGGATGCTGCCGCTGCAGATCGGGGCGTCCGACATGGCCTTCGCCCGCATGAACAACTTCAGCTTCTGGCTGATGGTGCCGGCCGCCATCATCCTGGCCGGCTCGTTCTTCATGCCCGGCGGTGCCCCGGCTGCCGGCTGGACGCTGTACGCACCGCTGACCCTGCAGATGGGCCCCTCGATGGATGCGGCGATCTTCGCCATGCACATCCTCGGTGCCTCGTCGATCATGGGTTCGATCAACATCATCGTCACCATCCTCAACATGCGCGCGCCCGGCATGACGCTGATGAAGATGCCGATGTTCGCCTGGACCTGGCTGATCACCGCCTACCTCCTGATCGCCGTCATGCCCGTGCTGGCTGGTGCCATCACCATGACGCTGACCGACCGCCACTTCGGCACGGCGTTCTTCAACCCGGCCGGCGGCGGCGACCCGATCATGTACCAGCACATCTTCTGGT
Organism: Burkholderiales bacterium; assembly: GCA_006227785.1. GTDB lineage: Bacteria > Pseudomonadota > Gammaproteobacteria > Burkholderiales > Burkholderiaceae_C > Hydrogenophaga. The sequence continues at coordinate 64 of SBFU01000295.1, read as the reverse complement.
TCTTCGGTCACCCCGAGGTCTACATCATGATCCTGCCGGCCTTCGGCATCATCAGCCAGGTCGT
>SBFU01000362.1 GCA_006227785.1 Burkholderiales bacterium | reverse complement strand
GGCTTCCCTGCTCAATCTGGACCAGCTGCACAAACTGCTGGTAGGGAATCTGGAGCAGAACGGTACCCGGCCGTCCGACATGGGTGTTTCCGGTTCGGGCAACGCCATGGTGCGCACCCTGGCCGCCGAGGTCGTGACGCTGATGCTCAAGAGCATTGCCGAGGACCCGCGCCTGTTGCCCCCGATCCGCAGCCTGCTGCTGGACATGAAGCCGGCCCTTTTGCAGCTGGCCAGCAGTGACCCACGTTTTTTTGCCGACCGGCAGAATCCGGCCCGAAGGCTGCTGGACGCGATCACCGAGCGTTCGCTGGCTTTCCGCAGCGAGTACGACGGCGGCTACGCGGTGTTCGCCGACGAGGTGCACGAGATCCAGCGGGCCCTGGAGGTGCCGGGCAACGATCTGCCGCAGCGTTTCGAGCGGCTGCTGGCACGCTTTGTGGCGTCGCAGGTGACGGCGCTGGCGCCGTCCCAGATCCTGGCCCGTGGCAAGGCGGTGAAGACGCTGGTTCGGGTCGAGCAGCGCAACCTGCTGGCCGAGCGGGTGGCGGCGGAGTTCCAGGCCCGCAACGATTTCGAGCGCTCGCCGGGCGTGGTCAAGCGATTTGTCACCGGCCCCTGGGCCCAGGTGGTGGCGCAGGCGCGCATCGATGTGGCCGAATCGGAGGGCGGCTCGCCAGCCGATTCGGCGGCGCTGCGCTATGCGCAGATCCTGCCTGATCTGCTGTGGTCCACCCACCTGGCGGCGGCCAGCCAGAACCGCCCCCGCCTGATCCGCGTGATCCCGAACGTGCTGCGCACCTTGCGCGAAGGACTGGACTCGATCGACTATCCGAGGGCCGACACCGAAACCTTCTTCAAGGCGCTCATGGGGCTGCACGAGGCTGCCTACAAGGCGCAGCGAGTCGAACTGTCAGAAGGGGGGTCGCCGACGGCCCATCGCCAGTCTGGCGCCGAAACCTGGGTGCAGCCGGCCGAGGCCAAGGACTCGGGCTTCATGGATGACATGGACATGGACACCCAGCCGGCCTTCGTCAACACCGAGCCCATGGCCAGGGACCCGCGTGAATCGGACGGCACGGAGCCGCTGTTGCCTGTGGGGACCTGGGTGGACGTTGCCCAGGATGGACAGGCCTTGCGCTGTCAGCTGGATTGGGCCAGTCCACACGGCACCATGTTCCTGTTCAGCACCGCCACGGGCAAGCAGCTGTCCATGACCCGGCGCACGCTGGAGCGCCAGCTGCTGCAGTCCAAGGTTCGGGTGGTGGCCGACCATGGCCTGGTCGACGACGCGCTGAACGAGGTGGCGCGCCAGGCCTGGATCAACAGCGTCAAGGTCAGCGACGTGGCCGACACCGAGCACGGCGCACTCTGAAGCCCCTCAGCTCTTGCGCAGCAGCTTCTTGCGCACCAGATGCACGTGGTTGCGCAGGGCGTAGAGCTCGTCGGTGTGGGACAGCGGCACCACAATTTTCTCCACTTTCGCCTCCAGGCTGTCGAGCTGATCCAGCAGCTCCTGGGCGTCCACCCCGCCTGCCTGCGACTGGGCTTCGAACCGCTGCTCGATGTCGCGCAGCTGGGCGTACCAGCGGAACACCCGCGATCGGATGCGGAAGGTGTAGATGGGTGGCACGATGCGTGAGAGAGGCAGCACCAGTGCGATGATCAGACCCATGGCCAGCCACATGCGTTCGATCAGGTTGGCCAGCCAGAAGGGCAGGTAGCGCTGCAGAAAGGGCGGTCCGACCCGGATGGCGCGCACCGCCTCGGGTGACACTGGCACTTCGCTGTGCTCCAGGCTGGGGTACTCGCGCGCGCGGCTGAACCAGCTGCCTCCGCCGTGCAGTCCGACGGCGGTCTGGGCAAACAACTGGAGGATGGCCGGGTGCGTACGCGAACTGGCCAGCAGGCTGGTGGTCGAGGCCACCAGACGCATGTCGCGGTCGGGGTTGTTCGCTGCCAGGTCGACCACGCCCTGGGGCAGGACCACCGGGGTCAGGTAGCCAAAACGCCTTGAGTAGGCCTCGCTCTGCGCAAAGTCCATCAGGCGCACGCCCGGTGTCTGCAAGAGCATCTGGACCATGAGCGACTCAGGCGCCGATGCAAAAACCACCGCGTCCAGCTCGCCATTGAGGAACGCGACGGTGGCCGGTGTCTGTTCGAGCTGGCTCTGCTGCAAGTCCGAAGCGGCCATGCGGTTGACGTCGAGCAGGGTGTTGAACAGCCTGGGCACCCCGCTGCCGGGTGTGCCGACATTGATGTGCCAGCCCCGCAGCTCGGTGAGCGGACCGAGCGTCGGCTGACCCAACAGCCTTTGTGCCGCGTCTTCGCGGTAGAACAGCCACAGTGGCTCGACGAACAGGCTGCCCAGTGAGGTGATCGACTCCTCGTCGTCGTAGCCGATGTCGGCGGTGCCGCCCTGCACGAAACCAAGGTCGGCCTGCCCCTGGCGCAGCAGCTGGAGGTTGTCCGACGACCCCTCCGAGCGCAGGAGCTCGACCTCGATGCCGTAGCGTGCCAGGGCCTCGGCGTAGCGCTTGCCGAACTCGTCGTAGGCGCTTTGTTCCGGGCCGGTGGCCAGCACCACGCGCTTGGGCGGGGTGGGATCAAGCCACCAGTAGGTGAGCCCGAGCAGGACAATGGTCAGCAGCGCAAACGGCCCGATGGAGGCCGCCAGGTCGCGCAGGGACAGCAGGGTGTAGCGGATGCTTTTCTTGGGCATGCCGCGACATTAGCATGCGGCTGCGGTCGGCCCGGGAGCCGCTGCGGTTTTCCCTGGCGTCTGACCGGGTCCGTTGGTAACCGGACGTGACGGCCCGGTGTCAGCGGGATGCCGGCTCGAGCTTGAAGATCCGAACCGATTCCTGCATGACCACCGCCTGCGTCTGCAGCGAACTGGCGGCAGCGGCCAGTTGCTCGACCATGGCAGAGTTCTGCTGGGTCACCGAGTCCAGCTGGCCCACCGCCTGGTTGATCTGGGACAGCCCCATGGACTGTTCACGGGCGGCGCTGGTGATGTCCGAAATGAGGCTGTTGACCTGTTCGACGGCCGTGACCACCTGACCCATGGTGCGCCCGGTGCCATGCACCAGCTCACTGCCCTGGGAGACTTTGGAGGCCGAGTCATCGATCAACACCTTGATTTCCTTGGCTGCGGTCAGCGTGCGCTGGGCCAGGTTGCGCACTTCGGCCGCCACGACGGCGAAGCCTCGACCCTGTTCTCCCGCCCGGGCGGCCTCGACAGCCGCATTCAGGGCGAGGATGTTGGTCTGGAACGAGATGCCGTCGATCACCTGGATGATCTCGCCGATCCGGCTGGACGACTTGTGGATCTCGTCCATGGTCTGTACCACCTTGTGCATCGCCTCGTTGCCCTCGCGCGCCACCTGGGAGGCGCGCTCGGACAGGCTGGCGGCTTCGCGGGCCGCATTGGCGCTGTGGTCTACGGTGCTGGAGAGCTCTTCCATGGAGGCGGCGGTTTCCTCCAGGCTGCTGGCCTGGGATTCGGTGCGGGCCGACAGGTCCTGGTTGCCTGCGGCGATCTCGCTGGAGGCCACCTGCACGCCTTCCACCTCGTGCCGCACGTCCGACACCACGGCCTGCAGGTTGACGTTGAGCTGGTTGAGGGCACGGACCAGTTCGCCGAATTCGCCACGGTGCTGTGTGCTCAGGCGCGCGCCCAGGTCACCAGCGGCCATGCGGTTGGCAAAGGCAATGGCGTCACCCAGGGGCGCCACCATCATGTGGCGCATCCAGGCGGCCGCGGCCAGGGCCACGGTGAGCGTGACGCCGAATCCGACCCACTGCCAGCCCGCTGCTGCCCCAACGATGGCCCGTTCCATGAACAGCACGCCCAATGCCAGCGCCAGCGTGATGGCGCCCATCTTGCGACCCAGTGTGGGTTCGGTCCACCGCTGCAGCAGACCGCGCCAGCCGGTGCGGACCAGGCGCCCCCGGCTGAGCGCCAGCGTGACGTTGCCAGAAGCGGCCTCCGCACGCATGCGGGCGTACAGTTTTTCAGCCTGTTCGACCTGCTCGCGGGTGGGCTTGGTGCGCACCGACATGTAGCCGACCGGTTGACCGTTCTCCAGCACCGGGGTGGCGTTGGCCAGCACCCAGTAGTGCTCTCCCGACTTGCGACGGTTCTTGACCATGGCCGACCAGGGCGAGCCCGATTGCAAGGTGGCCCACATGTCCCGGAAGGCCTCCGGCGGCATGTCCGGATGCCGGATCATGTTGTGCGGCTGCCCGATCAGTTCTTCCCGCGAATAGCCGCTGACCGAGATGAAGGCCGGGTTGCAGTAGGTGATGTGGCTCTTGAGGTCTGTGGTGGAGACCAGGGTTACACCGTCTGGAAACTGGAACTCGGTGTTGGTGACGGGCAGGTTCTGTCGCATGTGTTCTCCATAGGCCTCTCAGCCATGTA
>SBFU01000421.1 GCA_006227785.1 Burkholderiales bacterium | reverse complement strand
ATGGGCTTCGCCTGACGCTCATGCGCCACTGCGCGGCCGTGTGCGTGGTCAGCGCGCTGCTGCTGCCCTGGGCTTCGAGCTGGCCCTGGGTGGCGTTTGCCGTGGCCACGCTCTGGGGCAGTGCGGGCGGGGGCCTGTACACGCTGGCCATGATCGACCTGGGCGAAGCCGGCGCACGTGCCCTGATCCGCATGACCTGCCTGCTGGTGATGGCCTACACCCTGGGTGGGCTGACCGGTCCGTTGGTCAGCGGCGCCTTCCTCACATGGGCACCCCAGGGCGGACTGGCGTGGGCTCTGGGGTGCCTGTCGGCGGCCCTGTGGTGGGGTCTTTGGCGCGCGGCCCGCCGCCTGCCGCACCAGACCCCCTGGGTCACGGCCGCCCGGGGTGGCCACTGAAGTGCCTGGGAGTCCCCCCCGCGGAGGATGACCCGTGCGGTACCTGTGTCTATACTCCGATTCTGCTCGGGGCCTTGCCTCCCGAGGGAGGAACCGAACATGAAAACCACCACAGCCTGCCTGATCGGTTTGTCGGCACTGCTGGGCGCCGCCTTGGGGGTCCAGACCGCCACCGCCCAGACCGCCCCCCGCACCGACACCGTGCGCATCTGCGACAGCAGCGGATGCTCTGACCGGCCCCGTGACAGCGCCACTTTCCAGGGCGCAGCCTCCGACCCCGAGGCCGAGCGCCGACTGGCCGAGTTGACCGCGCTGGGTGAGCAGGACCCGCGCGCCGCCTACGACCTGGGCCTGCGCTTCCTGCGTGGTGATGGCGTCGAGCGCAACAGTTACCAGGCCCTGCAGTGGATGCGCAAGGCCGGCGATGCTGGCCACGTCGAGGCCCAGTACGCGCTCGGACGCATCTACCTGATGGGCTTCGAGGAAATGGGCCCCGACCCGGCCGAGGCCGAGCGCTGGCTGACCATGGCCGCCGGCAAGGGGCACAAAGACGCCCGCCAGCTGCTGCCCGAGGCGGCTGCCGCCAAAAAGGACGAGCGCCAGCTCTACCAGGTGCGCGAGGCCCAGCGCAAATCCTGGGGTGTCTGGTATTCGAGCTACCCCTATTACTGGACCTGGGGTCCCCGGGGCTGGTACGCACGTTGAGCCCGTGCGACACTTGATGCCCGTTCGGGTTCCGGCCCGCAAGGCCCAGATCGAACCTGTTTCTTCACCAACCTGCTGACTGGAAAGTCGTTCACCATGATTCCAAGCTCTCTGACCCTCCGCTGGGCCGCTCTGGCGGCCACTGTCGCCCTGGCTGGCTGCGTCACGCCCGGCGGTGGCATTGTGTCCACCGGTGGCAATGCCACCGCAGCCACCGGCGCCGCTGGCGGCGGCACCAGTGTCAATGCCAACGCCAACCTGCAGCGCTGCGATGCCCCCCTGGGCACCCTGGCGGTGGATGACGGCCGCGACAAGGAATGGTGGGCCAGTTACGGCCGCGCCACACAGGTCACCACCATCGAACCGCTGATCCGTCTGGCCGTGCAGCAATCCAACTGCTTCGTCATCACCTCGATCGGGGGTGCCCGCACCGAAAGCCGGATCGCCGCCATCACCGACAAGCAGCGCAATTCGGGCGAGTTCCGGGCCGGCTCCAACCAGCAGAAGGGCCAGCGTGTCGCGGCCGACTACTACATGGAACCGTCCATCATCATCAACAACGACTCCACCGGTGGTCTGGCGGCCGGTATCGGCGGCCTGCTGGGCAGCCGCAACCGCAACCTGGGCGTGCTGGCCGGCTCACTGGAAAGCAAGGTGTCGGTGGTGACCCTCACGCTGTTCGACATCCGCTCGGGCGTCCAGCTGTCCATCTCCGAAGGCAACTCGACCGCCACCAACTGGGGCGCTGCCCTGGGTGCTTTCGGCCCCAGCGCCGCTGGCGGCCTGGGCGGGTTCTCCCGCACGCCGGAAGGCAAGGCCACGGTGGCTGCCTTCATGGACGCCTACAACAACATGGTCATCTCGCTGCGCAACTACAAGGCGCAGGAAGTCAAGGGTGGCCTGGGTCGTGGTGGCCAGCTGAAGGTGGGGCAATAAATGGGGCACTCCCCCCTGCGCCGCTGACGCGGCTTCCCCCCTCTCTGGCGCGCCGCTGCGCGGCGCTTGGAGGGGGGACCGCACCTGCGGCCCGGCCAAGCCGGTTCCGCGGTGCGTCTGGCTTGCCAGGACATCGCATGCCTGCCAAAAGGCCTCTCGTCTGGGAGGCCTTTTTTCGTTGGGCGTCTGGTGGCCTCAGCGCTCCTGGCGCAGTTTGTCGATCAGGCCGTTGAGCTCGTCCAGGGAGCCGAACTGGATGGCGAGCTCGCCCATTTCCTCGACGCGGCCATGGCGCTTGACGCGCTTTTTCACGCGCACCTCGACCTCGGCGGTCAGCAGGTCGGACAGCTCGTCCTCGACCCGGCGGATGTCGCGCGACTTCTCCTTCTTTGGCTTCTGGGGCACGAGGTTGAATTCGGCGCTGAGCTTCTTGACCAGCCCCTCGGCCTCGCGCACCGACAGTTTCTTGGCCGCAATCTGGTTGGCGGCCGTGATCTGGGTCAGCTTTTCCAGCGCCAGCAGGGCGCGCGCATGGCCCATGTCCAGATCGCCGGCCATCAGCATGGTCTGCACCGGCTCGGCCAGGTGCAGCAGACGCAACAGGTTGGACGCCGCCGAGCGTGAGCGGCCCACGGCCTGGGCTGCCTGTTCATGGGTCAGGCCGAACTCCTTGACCAGGCGCTGCAGGCCCTGGGCCTCTTCCAGCGGGTTCAGGTCTTCGCGCTGGATGTTCTCGATCAGCGCCATGGCGGCCGCTGCCTCGTCGGGCACGTCCCGCACCAGCACCGGCACCTCGGTCAGCCCGGCCAGCTGCGAAGCGCGGTAACGCCGTTCGCCGGCGATGATCTCGTACTTGCCCGCGTGCGCGCCGCCCTCGAGCCTGCGCACCAGGATCGGCTGCATGATGCCCTGGGCCTTGATCGACTCGGCCAGCTCGTAGAGTGCGCCCTCGTCCATACGGGTGCGGGGCTGGTACATGCCCGGCACCATGTCGGTGACCGGCAGCGTGCTGGGGACGCCATCGGCAGCAGCAGCGGGCGTGGCAGGCGCCTCGGCCACCTTGGGGCCCAGCAGGGCTTCGAGTCCGCGGCCAAGGCCTTTGGGTTTTTTGGTGACCATATGTTGAGTGGCAAAGAAAAAAAGATGGTGGAAATGCGGCGGACGGACTATCGATCAATGATCACCAAAGTCCCATGACTGTCTGGTGCCACCGCATGGGGAACGCCTGCGGGAACGATGTACATCTCACCAGCCCTCACCTCAATCTGGCTGCCCTGGATGAACAGGTTCATTCGGCCGTCCAGCACGAGCAACGCCTCGTCAAAGTCATGCGACTCGTCGGGATAGGCTTGCCCATCCATGCGAAGCACTTTGACGTTCGCACCTGCGGCCTGCCCCAACACGGTGGACTTCCAGGCGGTGGGCAACGACTGCGCGGCATCCAGCAGGTTGATTTTCGAATGGGTCTGCACGGTGGCCAGGTTCTCTTTCACTGGAGTTCCTTCAGCAAAACCACACCCTCCGGCCAGTCGCCCAGGCCAGACTCGGCGTTGATGTGGCCCCGCTCACCCAGGTCGATGAAGCGGGAGCCCCAGGCCTGCGCCAGCGATTGCGCCTTGTCGAAGCTGCAGTACGGGTCGTTGCGGCTGCCGACCAGCACGCTGGGAAACGGGAGGCGCTCGCGGGCGATGGGCGCCCAGCTGGGCAACACGCCACGCAATTCGTCGCGTTCCGGGTCGCCGGGGGCCACCAGCAGTGCGCCCCGCACGCAGGCGGTGCTTCGAGAGATCTGCGACCAGGCAGCCGTGAGGATGCAACCCAGGCTGTGGGCGACCAGCAGCACCGGGCCGTCGCAACCCAGGATCACATCTTCCAGCCGGGCAATCCAGTCACCGCGCTTGGGGGTCATCCAGTCGTGCTGGTCCACGCGGCGGTAACCGTACGCGCCTTCCCAGCGGCTTTGCCAGTGATCCGGGCCGCTGTTCTGCCAGCCTGGCAGGATCAGCACATTCTTTGATTTTACAAGCATCTTCGAAACAGCAAGTGCTCACATCTTCTGGATTCTCTGGACCATCTCAGTGGCGAATGCCAGGAAGGCCTGGCTGCCACGGGCCGACGGATCGAACACCACGCCGGGCAGTCCGTAGCTCGGCGCCTCGGCCAGGCGCACGTTGCGTGGAATCACGGTGTCGAACACCTTGTCGCCAAAGTGGGCCTTGAGCTGGTCGGACACCTGCTGCTGCAGCGTGATGCGCGGGTCGTACATGACGCGCAGCAGGCCGATGATCTGCAGATCACGGTTGAGGTTGGCGTGCACCTGCTTGATGGTGTTGACCAGATCGGTCAGGCCTTCGAGCGCGAAGTACTCGCACTGCATGGGCACGATGACGCCGTG
>SBFU01000092.1 GCA_006227785.1 Burkholderiales bacterium | reverse complement strand
CAGCGCGCGAAGCGCCTTCGGGTCAGCGCCAGCGCCAGCCAGAAGGCGGCGATGGCATAGACCAGCAGAACGGCCAGATGCAGCCCGGCCTGGGCAGGCCACTGGTCCATGAACAGCGGACGCACCAGTTCCACCGCGTTGGTCAGCGGCAGCCAGTCCGACACCATGCGCACCACCTGTGGCAACTGCTCGCGCGGAAAGAAGACCCCGGAGAGGAACATCATCGGGGTCAGGAACAGGGTGAAGTAGTAGGTGAAGAAGTCGTAGCCCCGGGCCAGCGCGTTGAATACCAGGGCGATGCACGAAAAAGTGATGCCCGCCAGCAACAGGGCGGGCCATGCCAGCACCAGCTTGGGTGAATGGCTGATGCCCAGGGCGAGCATCACGCCGAGAATCGCCGTCACGGTGAACAGCGCCTTGAAGGCGGCCCACAGCATCTCGGCCAGCACCACGTCGTCCAGCCCGACCGGGGCATTCAGGATGCCGTCCCAGGTCTTCTGCACATGCATGCGGGAAAAGGCCGAGTACAGCGCCTCGAAACTCGCCGCGTTCATGGCACTCATGCAGATGCTCCCACTGGCCAGGAACAGGATGTAGGGAACCGCCACCGTGCCCTGGGGCGTGACCATGTCGACCTGCCCCACCAGGGCCCCCATGCCATACCCGAAGGCGATCAGCCACATCAGCGGCTCCGCGATGTTGCCGACCAGGCTGGGCAGCGCCAGCTTTTTCCACACCAGCAGGTTGCGCTGGAACACCGGCCACCAACGCATCGAAAGCCGAGGCACCGACCAGGAAGCGTCGGGTTTGCTCATGGTCATCCTTCCTCCCGGATCTGGCGCCCGGTCAGTTTGAGAAAAAGGTCCTCCAGGTTGGCCGGCCGGTGCAGGGTGCGCAGCCGGGGGAACGCCGAGAGGGCGGTCAGCAGGGGCATGGCCGAGGCGGTGTAGAAAAACACGGTCTCACCGCTGGTCTCGATCCGGGCCGCCAGTGCCCGAGCCGCGTCGAATGCCTCGCTTTCGATCAGGTCGCGCGCGCCGTTTCCATACACTTCCACCACATCAGACTCCAGGTGCTGCGAAATGAGCTCGCGCGGCCGCCCTTCGGCGATCTTTCGTCCGTGGTCGAGCACCAGCAGGCGGGAGCACAGCCGCTCGGCCTCGTCCATGAAGTGGGTGGTCAGCAGGATGCTTTTGCCTTGTTGCAGCAGCCACTGCAGGCGCTCCCACATCAGGTGCCGAGCCTGCGGGTCCAGACCGGTGGTGGGCTCGTCAAGCAACAGCAGCTGCGGGTCGTTGACCAGCGCGCGAGCCAGTGAAAGACGCCGTTTCATGCCGCCCGAGAGTTCGCCCGGCTTGGCCCGGGCCTTGTGCGAGAGGGCGGCAAATTCGAGCAGCCGAGGAATGCGCTCGCGGATCACCGGGTCAGGCAGCCCGAAGTAGCGGCCGTAGACCAGCAGGTTTTCGGCGCAATCGAAGTCCGGATCCAGTGTGTCCATCTGGCTCACCACACCCAGCCGCTGCTTGATGGCCAGCGCCTGCGCCGGCATGTCCATGCCAAAGGCGGTGATGTGGCCGGCATCGGGGGCGGTCTGCCCCAGGCACATGCGGATGGTGGTCGTCTTGCCGGCGCCGTTCGGGCCAATCACGCCCAGACACTCGCCGGGCTGGATCTCAAACGAAAGCTGGTCGACCACGGTGCTGGCACCGAAGCGCTTGACCAGGTCCGAACAGCTGAACAGGGCATCGTCCATGGCGTGATTGTGCCCTCGGGGTGCAGCCTACAATCGGAGCCTGTGTCCCGTCGGCTTCTGCGGCGGGGTCGTTTGCTCTTGCCATCCTGACCTGTGCCCGATTCCCTGTTTGTCCTGCTGCAGTACCTGATGCCCAAGCGCGCACTGACGGTGCTGGCCGGGCATGTCGCGCGTGCCCGCTGGGGGGGCTTCACCCAGGCGATCATCCGGCGCTTCATCCGGCGCTACGGCGTCAACATGGACGAGGCCGCCAACCCCGATGTGCGCAGCTACGACAGCTTCAATGCGTTCTTCACCCGGGCGCTGAAGGCCGGGGCCCGCCCGATTTCGCATGCCGATTTTGTCTGCCCGGTGGACGGCGCGGTCAGCCAGTTCGGCAGCATCGAACATGACCAGATCTTCCAGGCCAAGGGCCATGCCTACAGCACCACGGCCCTGCTCGGTGGGGATGAGGGCCTGGCGGGGCAGTTCGAGAACGGCGACTTTGCCACCATCTACCTCAGCCCGCGCGATTACCACCGCATCCACATGCCCAGTGCAGGGCGACTGCGGCGCATGATCCACGTGCCTGGCGATCTGTTCTCGGTCAACCCGGCGACGGCTCGCGGCGTGCCGGGCCTGTTTGCCCGCAACGAGCGCGTGGTCTGCATCTACGACATCCCTTGCGAGGGACCCGAGGGTCCCGAGATGCGGCCTTTTGCGCTGGTGCTGGTGGGCGCCACCATCGTCGGCAGCATGGCCACAGTCTGGCACGGCGTGGTGAACCCGCCGCGGACCGGTCAGGTGCGGGAGTGGGTGTACGAGGAGCAGGAGTTCCATCAGCTCAAGGGCGAGGAGATGGGTTGCTTCCTGCTCGGTTCGACGGTGGTGATGCTCTGGCCCCGCGACACCATCCGTTTCAATCCTCAATGGCTGCCGGAGAAGGCCGTGCGCATGGGCGAGACCATGGGCAAGGCCTTCGATGCCCCCATGACCACCTTCTGATCCTCTCCGAGCCCCGACATGACCACCCTTGGAACGCCCCTGTCCACCGCCGCCACCCGTGTCATGCTGCTGGGCAGCGGTGAGCTGGGCAAGGAGGTCCTGATCGCGCTGCAGCGCCTGGGCGTCGAGACCATCGCGGTCGACCGATACGACAACGCCCCGGGCCAGCAGGTGGCGCACCATGCACGCACCATCACCATGAGCGACCCGGAACAGCTCAAGGCCCTCATCGAGGCCGAGCGTCCGCAGCTGGTGGTGCCCGAGATCGAAGCCATTGCCACGCCCATGCTGGAGCAGCTGGAGGCCGCCGGCACGGTGACCGTGATTCCGACCGCGCGCGCCGCGCGCCTGACCATGGACCGCGAAGGCATCCGTCGTCTGGCGGCCGAGACCCTGGGCCTGCCGACCAGCCCGTACCGTTTCTGCGATTCGCTGGCCGAGTTGCAGGCCGCCATTGATGGCGGGATCGGGTATCCGTGCATCGTCAAGCCGGTGATGAGTTCCAGTGGCAAGGGCCAGAGCAAGATCGACGGCCCGGCCGATGTGGCCAAGGCCTGGGACTACGCCATGGCAGGTGGCCGCGTGAGCCACGGCCGCGTGATCGTCGAAGGCTTCATCGACTTCGACTATGAAATCACCCAGCTGACGGTGCGCGCCAAGGGGGCCGGTGGTGACACCGAAACCCATTTCTGCGAACCCATCGGCCACGTGCAGGTCAGTGGCGACTATGTCGAGAGCTGGCAGCCCATGGCCATGCGCCCAGAGGCCGTCGAGAAGTCGCGCCAGATTGCCAAGGCTGTCACCGACAACCTCGGTGGTCTCGGGCTCTTCGGAGTGGAGCTGTTTGTCAAGGGCGAGCAGGTCTGGTTCAGCGAGGTCAGCCCCCGTCCGCACGACACCGGTCTGGTGACCTTGTGCACACAGCACCAGAGCGAGTTCGAACTGCACGCCCGCGCCATTCTGGGGCTGCCGGTGGACACCAGCCTGCGCAACCCCGGTGCCAGCGCCGTGATCTATGGCGGCGTCGAGGCCGAAGGTATCGTTTTCGACGGCGTCGATGAAGCGCTGCGCGTGCCGGGCACCGACCTGCGCCTGTTCGGCAAGCCCGAGAGCTTCGTCAAACGTCGCATGGGCGTGGCGCTCGCCCGGGCGCAGGACACCGATACCGCGCGCAGCAACGCCAAGCTGGCGGCCAGCAAGGTCAAGCCCCGCAGGGCCTGAGTTCACTCATGTCGCAAGGCATCAATCGGGTTGAGCCTTGCAGCCCGCCGCGCCGGAAAGAACCCGAACAGCACGCCGATGCCGGCAGAGAACAGGAAGCTCAGCAGGTTGATGCTGAGGTTGAACTGGTAGGGAATGTCCATCACCGCCGATAGGCCGATGGAGGCTGCCGTGGCCAACACGATGCCGATCAGCCCGCCCATGGCGGCCAGCACCACGGCCTCGATCAGAAACTGCAGCAGCACCTCGCGTTCCAGCGCACCGATGGCCAGGCGAAGGCCGATTTCCCGGGTGCGCTCGGTCACGCTCACCAGCATGATGTTCATGATGCCGATGCCACCGACCAGCAGACTCACCGCGGCCACCGCGCCCAGCAGCATGGTCATCACCCGGGTGGTGGCCGACAGTGTTTGCCCCAGCTGCTTGGTGTCGAGGATGTTGAAGTTGTTTTCCTCGCCTTCGGGCAGGCTGCGCAGCTCCCGCATCAGCTGGGTCAGTCCGGCCTTCACCCGCTCGGGGTCGCTGCCATCGGTCATGGACACCAGCAGGGTGTGCACCCGGGTGTGACCGACGATACGCCTCTGCTGGGTGTGCAGCGGCAGCAGGACCACATCGTCCTGGTCATTGCCGAAAGCGCCCTGGCCTTTGGAGGCCAGCACGCCGACCACTTCGCAGGACATCTGGCGCACCCGCAACTGGTTGCCCACGGCCGGCCGGTCGCCCCACAGTTCGCGCCGCACGGTTTCGCCGATCAGGCAGACGGCGGCGCCAGCGCGCTGCTCATCGGCCGTGAACTCGCGCCCCTGCTGCAGACTCCAGTTGCCGGTGACCAGCCATTCGTTGGTGCTGCCGATGATGCTGCTGGTCCAGTTGCGTCCGTTGGCCACCACCGTGGCGCCGGTGCGTGTCTCGGGGGCCACGGCCAGGATGCCGCCCACCTGTGAGGCGATCGCCTGCGCGTCGCTTTCCTTGAACGAAGGGGCGCCGCCGCCCCAGCCGCCCGGACCCAGGCGCTGCCCAGGACGTATCTGCAGCAGGTTGGTGCCCAGGCCCGAAATCTGGCTCTGCACCGCCTGTGTGGCGCCGTTGCCGACCGTCACCATGGTGATGACGGCGCTGACACCGATCACGATGCCCAGGATGGTCAGGAAGGAGCGCAGCAGGTTGCGGCGGATGGAGCGCAGCGCCAGCACCAGGGTGTTAAGCCACATGGTCGGCTCCCTCGGGCAGCGGCTGGCGCAGCAGGTGGGGTAGAGGGTTGCGCTCGTCGCTGGCCACCTGGCCATCGACGAAGCGCACCATGCGGCGGGCGTAGGCGGCCATGTCGGCTTCGTGGGTGACCATCAACACGGTGATGCCGCGGTCCACGTTCAGGCGCCAGAGCAGTTCCATGATTTCGTGGCTGCGCTGGGTGTCCAGGTTGCCGGTGGGTTCATCGGCCAGCAGCACCTGTGGTTCGGTGGCGATGGCGCGTGCGATGGCCACCCGCTGCTGCTGGCCGCCCGAGAGCTCGCCCGGCGTGTGATGTTCCCAGCCCGTGAGGCCGACCTGCTCCAGCGCTGCGCGGGCAGCGGCGTGGCGCCGGGCAGCGGGTTCGCCGCGGTAGATCAGTGGCAGCTCCACGTTCTCCAGCGCCGACGTGCGGGCCAGCAGGTGGAAGCCCTGGAACACGAAACCGAAGTAACGCCGGCGCAGGCGCGCCCGCTCATCGCGCGAGAGCGACTCGACCCGCACGCCGCGGAACAGGTATTGCCCGCCGGTGGGCTGGTCCAGACAGCCCAGCATGTTCATGGCGGTGGACTTGCCCGAACCGCTGGGTCCCATGATGGCCACGAAATCACCCTGCTCGATGTCCAGGTCCACTCCTTTGAGTGCCTGGAAGGCCGTGTTGCCCTCGCCATAAACCTTGGTGATGCCCCGCAGGCAGATCAGCGGAGGAGCGTGGGGGTTCATGGGATCCGGCGCCGGGCCGCCCCCAGCCGGATCAGCCCCCTCGGGGGGCAGCGACCCGCGTAGCGGTGGAGCGTGGGGGTTCATGGTCTCACTGTCCGCTGATCGATGATCACTTCCAGGCCTTCGCGCAGACCCTCGCCCATGACCTCGGTGTTGCGGCCATCGGTGATGCCCGTCTTCACCGTCATCTGCACCGGTTGCCCATCCTGCAGCACCCAGATCTGGCGCTGGCCCGGCACGCGCGTGTTGGTGGTGGCACGTTTCGGCGCCCCCACGCTGGGCGGCCTTGGCATGAGCCTGGACAGCACACTGGACTGACCCGATGCCGTCCCGCCATTGACCGCAGGCGTGAAGCGCAGCGCGGTGTTGGGCACCACCAGCACCCCCTTGGCCTGCTTGGCCACGATGGTGGCGGCCGCGGTCATGCCGGGCCGCAGGCTGAGGTCCTGGTTGTCGACATCCAGGGTGGTGGTGTAGGTGACCACGTTGTCCGTTTTGGTCGAGCCGAAGGCCACGCGCTGGATGGTGGCGGGGTAACGCCGCGAAGGGAAGGCGCTGACGGTGAATGTGGCCGACTGGCCGACCTGTACATTGCCCACATCTGCCTCATCGACCGCCACGTCCAGCTTGAGCTGGGTCAGGTCCTCGGCCACCGAAAACAGCGTCACCGCCTGCAACGAGGCGGCCACCGCATTGCCAGGGTCGACCGTGCGCGACAGCACCACGCCGTTGATCGGTGACCGGATCGAGGCTTTGGACAGGTTGGTCTCATTGGTCGACAGCGTGGCGCGCACCTGGTCGACCCCGGCGCGCGCTGCGGCTTCGCTGGCCATGGCGCGGTCCAGCGCGGCGCGGGCGCTGTCGAGCTCGGTGGCCGAGGGCACCTTGCCTCCGGACAGGCGTGCCACTTCCTCAAAGCGCGCCAGCGTCGCCTGCGCCTCTTTCACGGTGGCGCCGGCCTGGGCCAGCTGGGCCTGGGCCGATGCCAGCGCGGCACGCGCCTGTGTGACCTGGTCCTGCAGCTTGGCCATGTCGAGTTCGACCAGCACCTGGCCTGCCTTGACCCGGTCGTTCACATCCACGAACACCCGTTTGACCGTTCCCGAGAGTTCGCTGCCGATGTTGACCGCGCGTGTGGGTTGCAGCGTGCCGTTGGCCGATACGGTCAGTGTCACGTCGTCCTTTTTCAGGGCCTCGGTCACGAAGGTGGGGGCGCTCTTGGCCTGCTGCTGGGTCCGCCATTGGTTCCAGCCAAACGCGATCAGCACGACGGCGATCACCGTCACCCAGAGCGCGGGTCGCCGCCACCAGCGCGGAGGATGGTCATCGCCCAGCAGGGCTTTCACGTCGGCGGCGGAGTCGGGTCGGGCATTCATGTGGTTGGCGACTTGTGATCAGCGGATGGCGGCGCTGGCGGCTTCGGCCTGCCAGCCGCCACCAAGGGCCTTGTAGAGGCGCACATGGTCGGCGCTCAGCGTGGCCTGTGTGCTGGCCACGGCGTCCTGGGCGGCGAGCAGGCTGCGTTGCGTATCGAGCACGGTGCGAAAGTCCACCAGCCCACTTTCGTAGCGCTGGCGCGCCAGCAGTTCGGCGTTGGTGGCCGCTTCGGCCGCAGCTTGCTGGCGGGCCAGCCGTTCGCGGTTGCCCCTGATGGCCAGCAGCGCGTTCTCGACATCTCTCAAGGCGCTCAGCACCGCGCCCTGCAGGCCGGCTTCGGCCTGATCCAAAGCCGCCTGCTGGGCCTGGGCCTGGGCACGCAGCGCGCCTCCGTCAAACAGCGGGGCCGACACGCCCGCCAGCAACGAGCGCACCACCGACGCGCCATCGGTGAGGCTGCCCAGGCCCAGGGCCGTCAGCCCCAGCGAGCCGCTCAGGCGCATGCTGGGGTAGCGCGCGGCCTCGGCCGCCGACAGACGCGCCTGCGCGGCCTGCCACTGGCTCTCGGCCTGGCGCACGTCGGGGCGCTGGCGCAAGGTGTCGGCAGGAAAGGCCAAGGCCAGATCGGCAGGCGGTGCCGGGATGGACGCTGCGGGTGTCATGAGCGGCTGCAGTGCGCCCGGCGCCTGGCCGGTGAGCACCGCCAGCGCGTTGATCGACTGCCCGATACCGGCCTGCAGTGCCGGAATCTGCGCCAGTGTCTGCTCGGTGGCGTTGAGCGCCTGCTCCAGGTCGAGCGACGAGGCCAGCCCGGCCTGCACCCGCCAGCGGGTGATCTGCAGGGTTTCCTGCTGAGCCGCCAGGTTGCTTCGGGCGATGGCCAGGCGTGCCTGCAGGCCGCGCAGTTCGATGACGGCCACGGCGGTTTCGGCTGCCAGGGAGACCTGCACATCGCCCAGGCTGGCCGCAGCGGCACGGGCGCTGGCCTCGGCCGCGTCCAGCGAGGCGCGGTTGCGCCCGAACAGATCGGGCTCCCAGCTGGCATCGAAGCCAGCCTGGTAACGGTTGCTCGCATCGGCGTTGCCGTTCTGGCTGCGCTGTGCCGAAGCCGTGATCCCGACCGATGGGCCATTGGCGGCCGCCTGGGCATCGCGCTGCGCGCGTGCCTGCCGCAGCGCGGCCTGGGCGCCCTGCACGCTGGTGTTGGCCCGCAGCGCCTGTGTCACCAGGTCGGTGAGCGTGGGGTCGTTGAAGCGTTGCCACCATTGGGCCAGGCTGTCGGCCTGCGGGCCGGCCGGGGCAGCGGACCATTGCGCGGGCACGGTGGGCAGGGTAGGCGCCTCGCGGACCTGACCGCTGGTGGCGCAACCGCCCAGCACCAGCGTCAGCGCCAGCAGCAGGGCCGGCGCGGTCGCCATGCCGCGCGGTGACCAGCAGAGAGCGTTGTTCATGATGCCCGAATTGTGCTCGCCGCCCATGGCGGGCGTGCTACCGAAATGTGAAGCGACAGTAAAGCCAGGGGTTGTTCTTTGGCCGGGTGGGCATCACTGGAACGCCACTTCGGCAAAGCTGCGCAGCTTGCGGCTGTGCAACTGATCGACCCCGCCGGCGCGCAGCAGTTCCACGGCGCGGATGCCGATGCGCAGGTGCTGGTCGACCCGCTCGCGGTAGAAGTGGTTGGCCATGCCGGGCAGCTTGATTTCGCCGTGCAGGGGTTTGTCGCTGACGCACAGCAGGGTGCCGTAGGGCACGCGGAAACGGAACCCGTTGGCAGCGATCGTCGCACTTTCCATGTCCAGCGCCACGGCACGGCTCTGACTGAACCTCCGCTGTGGCGTGTTGTCGGGCAGCAGCTCCCAGTTCCGGTTGTCGGTGCTGGCGACCGTGCCGGTGCGCATGATGCGTTTGAGCTCCTGCGGCGGCACGCCGGTGACATCGGCCACGGCCGCTTCCAGCGCCAGCTGGATCTCGGCCAAAGCCGGTATCGGCACCCACAGCGGCAGCTCCTCGTCGAGCACATGGTCCTCCCGCACATAGGCGTGGGCCAGCACATAGTCGCCCAGTTGCTGGCTGTTGCGCAGGCCGGCACAGTGACCCAGCATCAGCCAGGCGTGGGGCCGCAGCACCGCGATGTGGTCGGTGATGGTCTTTGCGTTGGCCGGGCCGACACCGATGTTGACCATGGTGATGCCGCTGCGGTCCTCCCGCATCAGGTGGTAGGCGGGCATTTGCGGCAGTCTCGGGGGCTCGGCGCCCAGTTCATCACCCGGCTGGGGCGCCAGTCCGACGCGCCGGGTGATCACGTTGCCCGGTTCGACAAACGCCACGTATTCGCTGTCGGGGTCGGCCATGGCCGCGCGACCCAGGCGCACGAACTCGTCGATGTAGAACTGGTAGTTGGTGAACAGCACGAAGTTCTGGAACCACTCGGGTGAGGTGCCGGTGTAGTGGCGCAGGCGCTGCAATGAATAGTCGACGCGGGGCGCGGTGAAAAGCGACAGTGGCTGGGCTTCACCGGGTCGCGGTTCGTGTGTGCCGTTGGCGATGCCATCGTCCATGACGGTCAGGTCCGGCAGGTCGAACACGTCGCGCATCAGGGCCCGCCGCGCGCCGTCCAGCTGGCCCTCCACATGGTCGTGCTCGGCGAACGAGAAGTGGATGGGGATGGGCTGGGTGCTGGTGCCCACCTCCAGTTCTCCCCCGTGGTTGGCCAGCAGCAGCCGGAACTGCTCCAGGTAGTAGTCGGCGTACAGGTCGGGTCGGGTGAGTGTGGTCTCGAAGCGACCGGGGCCGGCAACGAAGCCATAACTCAGCCGGCCGGCCGGCAGCTCGCTCTGGCGTGTCACGCTGCGCGTGTGCAGACGAACAAATGGGTAGCAGGCGCGCACCCGCACGCCGTCGAAGTCGCCGCCGTCGACAAAGTCGTGCATGGACTGGCGCAGAAAGTCGATGCTTTGGCGGTAAATCTGCTGCACCCGGGCCAGGGCGGCGACCGGGTCGCTGAAGAAGAGGGGGGCGTTAAAGTCGGGGGTCTTGTGCATGGGCTTATTGTGGCCCCGTCCTGTGACCGGTGCCTGCCGCCAACCGATGTCCCGACTCGCGATCCCCCCTCCTGATGAACCGCTGGCGGCGGCGGCCGTGCTGGCCGCTGCACTGGGCTGCGGACTGCTGGTGGGCATTGAACGTGAACGGCGCAAGGGGCGTGGTCCCACCCGTGCATTTGCCGGGTTGCGCACGTTTGCACTGACGGCCGTACTGGGCGCCGCCGCCGCACTGTCCGGCGTACAGGCCCTGGTGGTGGTGGGTGCGCTGGCGATTGCCGGCCTGGCGCTGCTGGCGGCATGGCGCGACCGATCTGACGATCCGGGTGTGACCACCGAGGTGGCCTTGTTGCTGACCTACCTGATCGGGGTGCTCTGTGCGACGCGGCCTGTGCTGGCAGCTGCGCTGGCAGTCGCCCTGACCGGACTGCTGGCGGCCCGACAGCACCTGCACCGCTGGGCCAGCGAATGGCTGCGTCAGGGCGAGGTGCGCGACGGTCTGATTCTGGCGGCCCTGGCGCTCATGGCCTTGCCCCTGGTGCCGGACCGACCGCTGTGGGGTGAGAGCCTCAATCCCCACCTGATCGTGAAGTTGCTGGTGGTGTTGCTGGGCGTGCAGTCGCTGGCCCACCTGAGCCGGCGGCTGCTGGAGGCGCGTCAGGCGGTGGCGCTGTCGGCACTGGCCTCGGGGTTTGTCTCCAGCACCGCGACCATCGCCAGCTTCGGTCTTCTGGCCCGGGAAGGGCGGACCTCGAACCGGCTGCTGGCTGGTGGTGCCTTGCTGTCCTGTGTGTCGACATTGCTGCAACTGCTGCTGGTGGCGGCCGCCGTGCGGCCGGCCTGGCTGGGTGTCCTGTGGCTGCCCAGCGTGGCCGGTGCAGCGCTGGCCCTGATGTGGGGTGTCTGGCTGGTGCGTGGCGCCGGTGGCACCGCGCCCGGCACGCCATTGGCGTCGCCGCGCATCGAAGGCCTGGTGCGACCGGCTGACGACCGCATGTTCAACCTGCGCGGTGCGGCTGCGGTGGCGGTCCTGCTGGTGGCGGTACAGACCGGGGTGACCCTGCTGAAGGGCTGGCTGGGTACGGGTGGCCTGTTGGCGGGCGCCCTCCTGGCCGCTCTGGCCGACCTGCATGCGGCTGCCGCTGCCGTGTTTCTGGCCAGCACACCAGGGCAGCCGGGTGCCGGTGGCTTGGTGCTGCCACTGGCTCTGCTGGTTCACGCAACGAGCAAGACCATCACGGCCGGGGTGTCGGGTGGATGGCCCTACCTGCGCTGGCTGGTGCCCGGTCTCTGGATACACACCGGTCTGGCGGTCGGACTTCTGATGGCCACGGGCCTGCAGACCTGAAGCGCCGCGAGGGCGATCAGTTGCGCGTGGCTTCCCGCATGGTCACGAATTCCTCGGCCGCGGTCGGGTGGATGCCGATGGTGCTGTCGAACACCGC
>SBFU01000150.1 GCA_006227785.1 Burkholderiales bacterium | reverse complement strand
GCCGCCTTCACGGCGGCCGTCAGTCTTTGGGCCGAAGGTGCTTCCTTGGCCCAGTGCTGCCAGTACAGGGTCACGTCAATGGCGGCGCCCGGCAAAACTTCCATCAAGGTTGGCCTCGAAGACAGATGCTGCTCCGGCACCATGCCCCAGCCCAGGCCCAGCTCGATGGCGGTTTCGAAGGCCTCGACCGCCGGGGCGTAGTGCCTGGGGTAGTGGGGCTGCTGCAGACCGAAGTGCTGCAACAGGAAGGTGTCCTGCAGGGCGTCCTTGCGGTTGAAAATGATGGCCGGCTGGGCCAGCAGGCGGTGCACCGACACATGGCCCGCGGGCGTCCGGCAGCGCTGCACCACCGCCGGTGCCGCCACACAACGGTAGCGCATGACACCCAGTGGCTCGGCCACACAGCCACGCATGGGCTCGGCCAGGGTGGTGACGCAGCCCATCACATCACCGCTGCGCAAGGCATCGTGTGTATGGTCCTGATCGTCGATGAGGATCTCCAGCAGCAGACGGTGCTTCTTCAGGAGCTCCACCACCCCGGGCAGAAACCAGCTGGCCACCGAGTCGGCATTGATGGCCACGCTCAGGCTTTGCCAGCCGGCACCTGACCGGGCCTCGCCAGCGTTCAGGCCGTCAAGCAGGTCGGCTTCCATCAGGCGAACCTGCTTCGCATGCGCCATCAGCGCCTGCCCGGCCGCCGTGGCACGCACCCGCTTGCCGCGCACCAGCAGGCGTTGGCCGAGCTGCTCCTCCAGCGACTTGATGCGCAAGGACACCGCGGACAGGGTCAGCGACAAGGCCTTGGCAGCGGGTCCGAAGCCACCGTGTTCGATCACGGCGACCAGGGCTTCGAGTTGTCGGGCGTCCAGCATTTAAAAATTTATTGAGTGATCAGACTTTAATTTAACTCAGTTCAATTTAATGAGAAACCCGACGACACTTGCGGCTCGCCTCCATCAAGCCAACCGAGAACACACATGGCCTTCGCCCTTCCCACCTTCACCGCCGGCATGGTGCTGAGCATGTCCCTCATCATGGCCATTGGTCCGCAGAACGCCCATGTGCTGCGCGTGGGCCTGCAACGCCAGCACCTGTGGCTCACCGTGACGGTCTGCGCACTGGCGGATATCGCATTGATTTCCCTGGGTGTTTTGGGGCTGGCGCAGCTGGGCGGTCTGAACGACAAGCTCATGGGCGCCATGATCGGAGCCGGCGTGCTGTTCCTCGCGGTCTACGGCTGGAAGGCGTTTCAGCGCTTCCTGTCGCCCGTTGCGCTCAACTCGGCCGATGGCATGCCGGCCTCTCCCGCCGCGGAGACACCGGCCGGCCGTCGCCAGGCGGTGATGGCAGCCCTGGCCTTTTCGTGGCTGAACCCGCATGCCTGGCTGGACACGGCCGTGCTGATCGGCACCGCCTCGCTGGCCTACGGTCAGGCCAGCACCACCTTCGGCCTGGGCGCCGCCACCGGTTCGCTGGTGTGGTTTGTCCTGCTGGGCGGAGCGGCTTTCTGGCTCGGTCGCCGCCTGAACTCGCTGCACGTCTGGCGTGCCCTGGACGGCGCCGTGGCGCTGATGATGTGGGGTACGGCCCTGTTTCTGCTGGCCGGACTGTTCCGGTGAAAGGGAACCGGATGGCCAACACACCCGCCGTGTTGCCGGTCACTGCCTTCGGCCCCGACTTTCCCTTCGCCTACGACGACTGGATCGCCCACCCGGCCGGCCTGGCCCGGCTGCCTGCGGACGCACACGGGCAGGAGGTGGCCATCATCGGGGCCGGCATGGCGGGCATGACCGCGGCCTACGAACTGATGAAGCTGGGGCTGCGTCCGGTCATCTACGAAGCCTCCCGCATGGGTGGCCGCCTGCGGTCCCAGGTGTTTGAGGGCGGACAGGGCGTGGTGGCCGAATTGGGCGGCATGCGCTTCCCGGCCTCGTCGACGGCGTTCTTTCACTACGTCCGGCTGCTGGGTCTTCAGACCCGTCCATTCCCGAATCCGTTGACGGAGGCCGCTGGCAGCACAGTGATCGACCTGGAAGGGCAGACCCACTATGCGCGTCGCCTGGAAGACCTGCCACCGATGTTCCAGGAGGTCGCGCGGGCCTGGGACGAGGCCCTGGAAGAACTGGGCTTTCGCGATCTGCAGAAGGCTCTGCGCGAGCGCGATGTAACACGCTTGAAGGCCTTGTGGAATGCGCTGGTGCCCCAGTGGGACGACCGCACCTTCTATGACTTTGTGGCGCAGTCGCGTGCCTTCTCGCGCCTGAGCTTCCGGCACCGGGAGGTGTTCGGCCAGGTGGGCTTCGGCACCGGTGGCTGGGACTCGGACTTTCCGAACACCCTGCTGGAAATCCTGCGCGTGGTGCTGACCGGCTGCGACGAGAACCAGCACCTGATTGTCGGTGGTGCCCAGCAGGTGCCCTTGGGGCTGTGGCAGCAAGAGCCGTCATGGCTGGTCCACTGGCCCGCCGGGACCTCGCTGGCACGGCTGCACGGGGGCGCCACCCGGCCTGGCGTGAAAGCCATCGGGCGAGCGGGTGACGGCCGGCTGGCCATCACCGACGCCTGGGGACACACGCGCCATTACGCCGCCGTACTGGCCACCTGCCAGAGCTGGCTGCTGACGACCCAGATTGCGGTGGAGGAGAACCTGTTCTCACAACCGCTGTGGATGGCGCTGGACCGCACGCGCTACATGCAGTCGAGCAAGACCTTCGTGATGGTTGACCGGCCGTTCTGGAAGGATCCGGACCCGGTCACCGGACGCGACAGCCTGAGCATGACGCTGACCGACAGGCTCACGCGTGGCACCTACCTGTTCGACAATGGCCCGGACCGGCCCGCGGTGATCTGCCTGTCCTACGCCTGGATGAGCGACGCGCTCAAGATGCTGCCGCACCCGCCGGAAAAACGGGTCCGGCTGGCCCTGGATGCCCTGCACAAGATCTACCCGAATGTGGACATAGCCAGTCACATCGTGGGCGACCCGATCACCATCTCCTGGGAGGCCGATCCGCATTTCCTGGGCGCCTTCAAGGGTGCGCTGCCCGGCCATTACCGCTACAACCGCCGCATGTACACGCACTTCATGCAAGACCATCTGCCTGCCGCCGAGAGGGGCATGTTTCTGGCCGGTGATGACGTGTCGTTCACACCGGCCTGGGTGGAAGGGGCGGTCCAGACCGCCCTGAACGCGGTCTGGGGCATTGCCCACCAGTTTGGCGCTCGCTGCGACCTGGCCAACCCGGGTCCGGGCGATCGCTTCGACGAGCTGGCGCCCCTGGTCTTGCCGGACTGAAACGCAGACTGGCACACTGTCAGGCACCACGACAGGATCAAGCGATGCCCCCCGCTCAGGAACTGACCCTGGCCCTCTGGCAATGCCCTTACCTCAGCGATGCCAGCCGCGTGCTGGACCGGCTGGACCACGCAGCGGCACAGGCACGGGCCCAGGGTGCCGACCTGCTGGTCTGTCCGGAGATGTCCCTGACCGGGTATGCCATTGGGGCCCAGGCGGTGCAGGCCCTGGCCGAGCCGGCCGACGGGCCAATGGCGCAGGCCGTGAGCATGGTGGCCCGACACCATGGCCTGGCCATCGTCTATGGCTACCCGGAGCGACACCCTGATGGGAAGCTGCCCTACAACGCGGTGCAGATGATCGATGGGCAGGGACACAGGCTGGCGCGCTATGCCAAGACCCATCTGTTTGGCGATGTGGACCGCGGTCAGTTCAGCCCGGGGGCCGCCATTGCCCCGGTGTTCGTCTGGCGCGGATGGCGGCTGGGACTGCTCATCTGCTATGACGTGGAGTTCCCGGAGACCGTGCGGGTGCTCGGGTTGCAGGGGGCCGATCTGGTGCTGGTGCCGACCGCCAACATGCGTGCCTACGACGCCGTGCCCCGCCTGCTGGTGCCAGCCCGCGCCTGCGAGAACCGGCTCTGGGTGGCCTATGCGAATGCCTGCGGGCAGGACGCGGCCTTCGAATATGGCGGCCTGAGCACTGTGGCGGGCCCGGAGGGCTCACTGCTGGCCCAGGCCGGCCGCGACGAAGCGCTGTTGTGCGTCAGGCTTCAGCTGGCTGACGGCCAGGAAGCACGCGCACTGGGACAGTGGCCATGCAGGCGCCCCGAGCTCTACCAGGCCCTGGTCAGCCCCTCTGACCCGGGCTGAAGTCGGCCATGTCAGAAGACCTGGGCTTCTGGCGCCTGGGCTCGGATGAAGTTGAGCACTTCGGGGGTCTGGATGTTGGTGAACAGGGCCAGGTCATTTTCACCGCAGGCGGGGGCGGTCCCGGTCGAGGTGATGCCCAGCAGGCCCATGCGTCCGCCGATGTTGCGGTAGAGCGGGCCGCCGGAGTCGCCCCGGCAGGTGTTGCTGTCCCGGCCGGTGTAGGCGTAGCCGACGTGGGCGCTGTTGACGATGGTCAGGGTCGCGTTGCCGGCCACGATGTCGTAGACGGGTTC
>SBFU01000044.1 GCA_006227785.1 Burkholderiales bacterium | reverse complement strand
CCACGATGTGGACACCGAGAATCTCGTCGGTCTTGGCGTCTGCCAGAAACTTCACCATGCCGGTGGTGTCTCCCAGCGCGCGCGCCCGGCCATTGGCCAGAAACGGGAAGGTGCCAGCCTTGTACGCGACGCCATCGGCCTTGAGCTGTTGTTCGGTACGGCCCACCCAGGCGATTTCCGGGCTGGTGTAGATGACCCAGGGAATGGTGTTGAAGTTGACATGACCGTGTTGGCCGGCCATGCGTTCGGCCACCGCGACCCCCTCTTCCTCCGCTTTGTGCGCGAGCATGGGGCCACGCACCACATCACCCACGGCCCAGACGCCTGGCAGGTTGGTCTTGCAATCGGCATCCACCACGATGGCACCCCGCTCGTCGAGCTGCAGGCCCACGGCTTCGGCGTTCAGGCCGGTCGTGTTGGGCACGCGGCCGATGGACACAATCAGCTTGTCCGCCTCCAGCGCCACGGCTTCGCCCTTGGCGTTGGTGTAGGCCACGTTCACACCCTTCTTGCCGACCTTGACCTCACCGACCTGCACGCCGAGTTCGATCTTCAGGCCCTGCTTGTCGAAGGCCTTCTTGGCTTCCTTGGCCATCTGCTCGTCAACCGCACCCAGGAACACCGGCAAACCTTCGAGAATGGTCACGTCAGCACCCAGGCGGCGCCAGACCGAACCCATTTCGAGGCCGATGACGCCGGAACCGATCAGGGCCAGCTTCTTGGGCACGGCACCAAGACGCAAGGCACCGTCGTTGGACAGCACGTTCACCTCGTCGAATGGAACTCCGGGCAGCGCACGCGCATTGGACCCGGTGGCCACCACGATCTGCTTGCCGATGACCGATTCTTCCTTGGCACCGGAGACCAGGACCTCATAGCCGCCTTCGACCGCCTTCACGAAGGACCCGCGACCATGGAAGAACGTGACCTTGTTCTTCTTGAACAGGTAGAGGATGCCGTCGTTGTTCTGCTTGACCACGGTGTCCTTGCGGCCAATCATCTTGGCCACGTCCATCGTCACCTTGCCGGTGCTGATGCCATGGTCGGCGAAGTGGTGGCTGGCGTGTTCGAAATGTTCGGACGACTGCAACAGGGCCTTGGACGGGATGCAGCCAACGTTGGTGCAGGTGCCACCGGGAGCCGGACCGCCGGCCGCGTTCTTCCACTCGTCGATGCACGCGACCTTGAAGCCCAGCTGGGCTGCACGGATGGCGGCGATGTAGCCGCCGGGACCTGCGCCGATCACGACGACGTCAAATGCTTGGGACATGTTCTTTTCCAGAATGGGGGTTGGACAAACGCCCCCGAAGGGGCGTCTGCGATGTCACTGTTCGATCAGATGTCGAAGAGCAGTCGGGCTGGGTCTTCCAGCGCTTCCTTCATGGCCACCAGACCCAGCACGGCTTCACGGCCGTCGATGATGCGGTGGTCGTAGGACATGGCGAAGTAGTTCATCGGGCGAACCACCACCTGGCCGTTCTCGACCATGGCGCGGTCTTTGGTGGCGTGCACGCCCAGAATGGCCGACTGAGGCGGGTTGATGATGGGAGTCGACATCATGGAGCCGAAGGTGCCACCGTTGGAGATGGAGAAGGTGCCTCCGGTAAGGTCGTCCAGCCCGATCTTGCCTTCCTTCGCCTTCTGGCCGAATTCGGCGATCTTTTTCTCGATATCCGCAAAGCTCATCTGGTCGGCGTTGCGCAGGATGGGCACCACCAGACCGCGCGGAGAGCCCACCGCGATACCGATGTCGAAGTAGCCGTGGTAGACGATGTCGTTGCCATCGACCGAGGCGTTGAGGATGGGGAACTTCTTGAGCGCATGGACGGCGGCCTTGACGAAGAAGCTCATGAAGCCGAGCTTGACACCGTGCTCCTTCTCAAAGCGCTCCTGCATGCGCTTGCGCATCTCCATCACCGGCGCCATGTTGATCTCGTTGAACGTGGTCAGGATGGCGTTGGTCGACTGCGACTGCAGCAGACGCTCGGCCACACGGGCACGCAGGCGGGTCATGGGCACCCGCTCCTCCGGACGGTCCCCAAGGTCGGGCGCCATGGTCTGCACCTGGGGCAGCACCTTGGTCGGAGCGCCAGTCGGAATGGCGACGGGTGCGGCTGCGGTCTTGGGCGCGCTGGCAGCGGCCAGAACGTCGCCCTTGGTGACACGCCCATCCTTGCCGGTACCGGCCACAGATCCAGCTGCCATGCCGGCGTCGGCCATCAGCTTGGCGGCAGCGGGCATGGCGATGCCAGCCTTGCTGGCCGAAGCGGGAGCGGCAGCCGGAGCGGCCACAGGCGACGCAGCCGCGGGAGCCGGTGCGGCGGCGGGCGCGGACGCGCCGGCAACAGCAGCGGTATCGATCCTGGCGATCAGCTGGTCGGCCGCCACGGTGGCGCCATCGCCTTGCACGATCTCGACCAGCACGCCACCGGCCGGCGCAGGACATTCGAGAACCACCTTGTCGGTTTCGATTTCAATCAGGATTTCATCGGCCGCAACGGCCTCACCAACCTTCTTCTTCCACTGCAGCAGGGTGGCTTCGGCCACGGATTCGGACAGCTGCGGTACCTTGACTTCTACGATTGCCATGGATGTTCTACCTTGATTCGTTCATCGGCGCGCCCCGCCAAACCAGCGCCGAAAGGCGCGGTCGGGGCGTGAAGTGCCATTGGATTTACTTGGTGAGGATGAAGCCCTTGAGCTTGCCAAACGCGGCCTCGACCAGGTTCTTCTGCTGTTCCTGATGCAGGTGCGCATAGCCCACGGCGGGTGAGGCCGAGGCAGCACGACCGGCATATCCCAGCTTCTGACCATCCAGCATGTTCTCGTGGATGTAGTGCTGGACGAAGAACCAGGCACCCTGGTTTTGCGGCTCGTCCTGACACCACACCACATCGACCGCATTGGGGTACTTCTTGATCTCGGCACCGAAGGTCTTGTGGGGGAAAGGATAGAGCTGCTCGATGCGGATGATGGCCACATCCTCCGCGCCCCGCTCCTCGCGCTTCTTGACCAGGTCGTAGTAGACCTTGCCCGAGCAGCAGATGACCCGCTTGACCTTGTCGGCCTTCTTGATCACGTTGGCGTTCTGCTCAGGAATGACCGTCTGGAAACCGCCCTTGGTGAACTCCGACAGCGGCGAGGTGGCGTCCTTGTTGCGCAGCAGCGATTTGGGCGTGAAGAGCACCAGCGGCTTGCGCAGGTTGCGCACCATCTGGCGGCGCAAGACATGGAAGATCTGGCTGGCCGTGGTCGGCTGCACGATCTGCATGTTGGTGTCGGCCGCCAATTGCATGAAGCGCTCCAGGCGCGCCGAGCTGTGCTCCGGACCCTGACCCTCATACCCGTGCGGCAGCATCAGGGTGATGCCGTTGACCCGACCCCACTTCACCTCGCCGGAGGCGATGAACTGGTCGATCACGACCTGCGCACCGTTGGCGAAGTCACCGAACTGGGCTTCCCAGATCACCAGCGTGTTCGGGTCGTTCGACGCGTAGCCGTACTCGAAAGCCAGCACGGCCTCTTCCGACAGGATGGAGTCGATCACCACGAACGGCGCCTGGTTGTCGGCCACGTTCTGCAGTGGCACATAAGTGCCCTCGTCGTAGCGCTCGCGCTTCTGGTCGTGGATGACGGCATGGCGGTGCGTGAAGGTGCCGCGGCCGCAGTCTTCTCCCGACAGGCGGACGGGATAACCACTGGCCACCAGGGACGCAAAAGCCATGTGCTCGCCCATGCCCCAGTCGACCTGGATGTCCCCGCGTCCCATGGCCGCACGGTCATCGTAGACCTTGCGGACCAGCGGATGCACATTCACCGATTCGGGAATCGTGGTGATTTTTTCGGCCAGCCGCGTCCATTCGGCCAGAGGAATGGCCGTGTCGGCCTGATCGGTCCACTTCTTGCCCAGGAAGGGCGCCCAGTCGACCGCGTACTTGCTTTTGAAGTTGGTGAGCACCGGGTCGACCGTGTGGCGCCCGGCATCCAGCGCTGCCCGGTACGACTTGACCATCTCGTCGCCCAGGGTCTCGCCCAGGCCCTGCGCAGCGAGCCTGTCGGCATACAGCTTGCGGGTACCCGGATGCTGGGCGATTTTCTTGTACATCAGGGGTTGGGTCAGGCTGGGCGTGTCCTGCTCGTTGTGTCCCAGCTTGCGGAAACAGATGATGTCGAGGACCACGTCCTTGCGGAAGGTCATGCGGAACTCAAGCGCCAGCTGGGTGGCCAGCACCACCGCCTCGGGATCATCGCCGTTGACGTGCAGCACCGGTACCTCGTAACCCTTGACGATGTCGGTGCAGTACAGGGTCGAACGCAGGTCACGAGGGTCCGAGGTGGTGAACCCGATCTGGTTGTTGATCACGATGTGCACCGTGCCACCCGTGCGGTAGCCGCGCGTCTGGGCCAGCGCCAGCGTCTCCTGGTTCACGCCCTGGCCGGCAAAGGCCGCATCGCCGTGCACCAGCACCGGCAGCACCTGGGCACCCAGCGGGTCTCCACGGCGGTCCAGACGCGCGCGGGTCGAACCCTCGACCACCGGGTTGACGATTTCCAGGTGGGACGGGTTGAAGGCCAGGCTCAGGTGAACCGGACCGCCCGGGGTGGAGACATCCGAACTGAAACCCTGGTGGTACTTCACGTCACCGGCGGGGAGGTCCTCAGGTGCGGTGTGGTCGAACTCGGCAAACAGGTCCTTGGGCATCTTGCCCAGGGTGTTGACCAGCACGTTCAGGCGTCCACGGTGGGCCATGCCGATCACGATTTCCTGCACGCCCTGGCTGCCTGCCTGCTGGATGACCTCATCCATGGCGGCAATGAAGCTCTCGCCGCCTTCAAGCGAAAATCGCTTCTGGCCAACGTATTTGGTGTGCAGGAAGCGCTCAAGACCTTCGGCTGCCGTCAGGCGGTCAAGAATCTGCTTTTTCTTGTCGGCATTGAAGCCAGGCTTGCTGCGGATCGACTCCAGCTTCTCCTGCCACCAGCGCTTCTGCGTCTGGTCGGTGATGAACATGTATTCGACGCCCAGCGTGCCGCAGTAGGTCTCGCGCAAGGCATTGAGCAACTCGCGCAAGGACATGACCTCCTTGCCGAAATAGGTGTTGCTGGTGTTGAAGACCGTCTCGAGGTCGGCGTCGGCGAATCCGTATGAGGCCGGATCCAGCTCGGGGATGTGTTCACGCTCGGTGCGTTTGAGCGGGTCCAGATCGGCCCAGCGGGAACCGATGTTGCGGTAAGCGGCGATGAGCTGCTGCACCTGCACGCGCTTGCGGCCGAGATCGGAGTCGGCGCCCGCGGCAATGACCACGCGGGTGCCACCCTGCTTGGCGCGCTCTGCAAAGGCGTTGATGACCGGCAGGTGGGGGACGTCTCGGGAATCCGTGCCGTCGGCGGCCGGAACATGCTGAAGGGCGTCGAAATAGGAACGCCAGGCGTCAGACACGCTG
Organism: Burkholderiales bacterium; assembly: GCA_006227785.1. Classification (GTDB taxonomy): domain Bacteria; phylum Pseudomonadota; class Gammaproteobacteria; order Burkholderiales; family Burkholderiaceae_C; genus Hydrogenophaga. Next base: position 6,415 of record SBFU01000044.1, on the reverse strand, counting down.
CCGGGGTTCTCCAGGTAGCTCTCGTACATCTCTTCGACATACGGCGCATTGCCGCCGAAGAGGTAGGAGTTGCTCTTGTAGGCGACGTAAACGTTGCCGCCGTTGGACGAGGAATCGCTCATGAATCCGCTGACCTCCGTTTCCCTTGGGGAAACATTAGCTGGTTAACAAACCTTCCGCGACACGGCTGAACCGTTTGGCGGATGCGACAGTGACTGGGAAGGACCGACTGCAGCCCTTGATTGTGCCATCAAGGGTCAGAGGATGGGGAAAAGATTGCGCCAGCAGGCGGCCGGATGACGCTCCGGCGCCTCATGTGTTGCATTGGTGCAATCGCCGCGCAGGCGATCGCCACATCAGGAAACGACGCGAGGCGACAAACGCTCCGACGCGGGAACCGCAGTCGGCTCATCCATCTCGATGGCGATCTGGGTGCACACGGTGCGGCACAGCTTGACCGCCTTCTCGCTCTGCACGCGGTAGATCACCTGAGTGCCTTCTTTGCGCTTGGCCAGAACGCCCGCGCGGTAAAGCAGGTTCAGGTGTTGGGAGAGGTTGGGCTGGGTGGTATCGATCTCCTGGAGCAACTGGGAGACCGATTTTTCCTTGTCGCACAAGGCGCTGAGGATGCGCAGACGCATGGGCGTGGCCAGCACACCGAACAACTCGGCCGCGAGTTCGAAAACCCTGACGTTGTCGACCGTGCCGTCTGAGTCGATGATTTTGTCCATGATTGACCACGCCTTAGCAATATAAGCATGCATCATACTTACAAACACCAAGGGGCGCCACCCGGGACGCTGACCGGGACCAGCTGCAAACGACCGCCCCTTTGCCGGGGCGGGACTCAGACCACCGCCATCAGCGGATGGCGACCAGGTCCTTGACCTGTTGCAAGGCGGCCGGATCTTCCATGGTGGTGAGGTCTCCAGGATCACGGCCTTCACAGACGGCCTGGATGGCGCGGCGCAGCAGCTTGCCCGAACGCGTCTTGGGCAGCACGGACACAAAACGCACCCGCGCAGGGCGCGCGACAGCGCCCAGCTGGTCGTCCACCACCTTCATGATCTCGCCCTCCAGCTTGAGGGCATCGGCGTCAGAAGCTGCCTTGGACGGATCCTTGAGCACGGCAAAGGCCACCGCCACCTGACCCTTTAGCTGATCGGCAACGCCCACCACGGCCACCTCCGCCACGTTCGGATGGCTGGAGATGCTCTCTTCGATCTCGCGGGTACCCAGGCGGTGACCCGCCACATTGATCACGTCGTCGGTGCGGCCGAGAATGAAGAAATAACCGTCTTCATCGCGGATGCCCCAGTCGAAAGTGGAGTACATGACTTTCTGGTGGATGCTGGACCAGTAGGTCTTGACATAGCGTTCATCATCGCCCCAGACGGTCTGCAGACAACCGGGTGGCAAGGGGCCGTTGACCGCAATCACGCCCTTCTTCCCGGGCTCGACAATTTCTTCGCCGGTGGTCTCGTCGATCAGGCGCACGTCATAGCCGTAGACCGCTTTTCCGGGAGAACCGAATTTGGTCGGCGCTTTCTCGATGCCGTTGCAGATGGCCATGATCGGCCAGCCAGTCTCCGTCTGCCAGTAGTTGTCGATGATGGGCTTGTTGATGGCGCCCGCGATCCAGGTGGCGGTCGGCTCATCCAGTGGCTCGCCCGCCAGAAACAGCGCCTTCAGACTGGACAGGTCGTACTTTGTCAGATAGGCCGGGTCTTGCTTCTTGAGCACCCGGGCGGCGGTGGGCGCAGAGAACATCACCGACACCTTGTACTTCTCGACCAGACTCCACCAGATGCCGGCATCCGGGCGAATGGGCAGACCTTCGTACATGATGGTCGCCATGCCATTGATCAGCGGTCCGTAAATGATGTAGCTGTGGCCCACCACCCACCCGATATCGGAGGTGGAGAAGTAGGTCTCGCCCGGCTCGCCCATGTAGATGTGCTTCATGGACGCCGCCAATGCCACCGCGTACCCTGCCGTATCACGCTGCACGCCTTTGGGTTTGCCCGTGGTACCGCTGGTGTAGAGGATGTAGCTCGGGTGCGTGCTGTCGACCCATTCGCACGGCACCTGTACATCCATGACCTGGGCGCGCTCGGCAGCGTAATCCACATCGCGACCGGCCACGGGCGCCAGATCGGCCAGACCACGGTTGACCATCAACACCTTGGCCGGCTTGTGCGAGGACAGGCTGATCGCCTCGTCCAGCAAGTGCTTGTAGGGCACCACCTTGCCGCCGCGCATGCCGGCGTCGGCACTGATGATGGCCGTGGGCTTGGCATCGTCGATGCGGCTGGCCAGCGAATGACTGGCAAAACCACCAAACACCACCGAGTGGATGGCCCCGATGCGGGCGCAGGCCAGCATGGCAAAGCAGGACTCGGCGATCATCGGCATGTAGATCAGCACCCGATCGCCTTTGGCGACGCCCAGACGCTGGAGAATGGCCGCCATACGGTTGACCTCGGCGTGCAGCTCCCGGAAGCTATAGGCCTTTTCGGTGTCCGTCTCGGTCGACACAAAAATCAGGGCATTCTGGTCCGGCCTCGTCTTGAGGTGGCGATCCACCGCGTTGTGGCACAGGTTGGTCTGTCCACCGACATACCACCTGGCAAATGGCGGATTGCTGTAGTCGCACACCTGATCGAAGGGCCGGTGCCAATCGATCAGCTGGGCCTGTTCACGCCAGAAGCCGTCGCGATCTTCAATGGAACGGCGGTGAAACTCGGCATAGCCGGAGGCGTGGCTCATGAATGTCTCCTGATGGGAAGGGGCATCTCTGGTGGCGAACCCTCGGCTCACCATCAATCTGAATTCATAATTATGAATGCCAGACTTTCTTCACGCTGACAGGCCACCATGGACGCGGAGGCCTCCTATTTGATCAAGGCTTGCACAGCGCGAAACGAGGGGTGTTGTGCCGTCCTGAGCCACTCAAATGCCACCATTTCAGTGGTCACCAGCTCTGCACCAGCCGCGGCCAGACGGTCGAACGCAGCGTCCCGGTTGCGTTCCGTACGCGAGCCACAGGCGTCGGTGACCACCCAGACGTCGAACTCCAGCTCGATGAGCTCAAGCGCCGTCTGCAACAGGCAGACATGGGCCTCACACCCCGCCACCAGGATGGTGGCTCGCTCAGGGGCGGCAGCGACCGGTTTCTGCAGGTGCCTGGGCAGGCTTCGCGCATTGCCGGACACGGGCCTGGCCGGGGGACGAAGCCAGTCCGCCAGCCCGTCGGCCACGGCACTGAAGTGCATCTTGGCCAGTGTTTTCTGGCACAACGGGCGCAGGGCAGGATCGTTGGAACCCAACTTGTCGGGATTCTGTTCGGTCCCCCACACGGGCACCTTGAATTCATCAGCCATGCGCGCCAGCCTCAGCGCGTTGGCCAGCACCTGCTGGCCTTCATGAATGGCGGGTATCAGGCGGGACTGGTAGTCCACCAGCACCAACTGGGAATCCTGAGCATCGAGCAGCATGGCGGTTTTTTCGGTCATCGTGTGAAAACCTGATTCTCTCAGTTCCGTGCCTGGCAAAGCAGACCTCTTCAGCGACCCAAGGCGCTGGTGTCGACAGCCAAACAAATGCCCGAAAATCAAGGGTTTGTGCACACCAATTCATTTGACTTCTGCAGACGTCGCTTCTAAGCTCCACCCCCATGAAATTCTGGCCCGCCGCCATCTTGCTGAGCATCGCTTGCCAGGTCAGCGCCAATCCGGACCATGGCGCCCCCGAAAGCCTGGACGACCTGCTGGTCAGCAAAGGCCTGGTCAGCCGCGTTCAGGCTCAGGTGGATGAAACCCGCGATGCGGTGGGTGAGGCGGCTTCCAGCCTCGTGATTGCTGCCATGGGATTCCTGGGTGTCCCCTACCGTTACGGTGGCAATTCGGCCGAGGGCGGCCTCGATTGCAGTGGATTCGTGCGCGTGGTGTTCGAGCAATCCGTCGGCCGCGTGCTGCCCAGGCGTGCGGCCGATCAGGCGGCGGCAACCCAGTCCATTGAACGCCGGGACCTGCGCCCCGGCGATCTGGTTTTCTTCAACACCATGCGGCGCGCCTTCAGCCATGTCGGCATCTATGTGGGCGAAGGTCGGTTCATCCATGCGCCGAGGCCGGGTGCCCAGGTTCGTGTCGAAGACATGAGGACGGCCTATTGGAACGTTCGCTTCAACGGGGCCAGGCGGGTCCTGACCGAAGGGCTTGCGCCCGACGAGTGAGGGGCATGGAGAGTGTGGGTGGCGCCTGGTACAGCCTCCCGCAAGGCGTGAGCCGAGGGGAATGGCTGTTGTCCGACGGCTGGTTGGTCGCCTGACCGGCAACAGCACTTGTTCGAGTTCAGATGCCGAAGCGACTTTGATGGCGTGTCGCGAGAGAAGCCGTTCCCAGACCTCTTGAAAACGGGTCAAGACCCTTCGACCAACGTTGCGCCATTGGCGCCAGACGCGCGCTCGACGAGAACGTCTGCAAGCCAACTGCTGTACAACTCGGCCCCTTGTGGATTCAGGTGCGTACGGTCCAGAAAGTAGGACCAGCTCTGTCTGACCAATTCTGCGGGAGGCAGAAGAAGCTCTGGCACCGCGTCCTTGAGTCGACGGGCTGCCTCCTGCGAGAGCGGAGGTTGAAAAGCACGGCCAAGATGGACAAAGAGCAGTTCGATCTCGTGCTGGCGTGCCAGGTCTCGAATTCTGGACAGGTGATGCAACTCAATGTCTGCCCGGGGCGAGCGCCCCACATAGAAGCCGTCGTCCTCCGCGACATGGAGAGGTCCGAACTTCTGTTCGTAAGCAGCGCGTTGTCGTTCCAGATCCCTGGCAGGGTTCCCGCCTTCGAACAGGTCGGTCCCATCCAGACAACGACGGTCAGCCTCCCCGTCCCGGGCCGAGAGATACTTCTTGATGGCGTTACCAGAAAACAGATGAACCAGCGAAGTCTTGAGTTTGATCAATACAGCAGACGCGCCATGGTGCACCTTTCGAAGCAGACTCACACGCTCAGTTCCAGTCAATCTCATGAACAGGTCGCCGTAGGTCAGAATGCCTCGATACCCGAGGTCGGGCAGGCTGGTGGACTGGGCACCCAGCTGCTCAAGCCCAATCTCCACCACCAGGATGCGCGGTCTGACACCGGCATTGACGAGATCTTGAAAGAAGCGGTGATTGCGATTCTGGCTGCGTGACACACGCCCGAGGTTGTAGACACCTCGACCGGTCATTCCGGACGCGCTTTCCAGCAGATCAGGATCCACGCCCAAGAGGGCCCGTGAACTGCCCAAGATCAACAGGTTGGGACGGCTGGGCAAGCGTCCTGTCTGACGCACTGCACAAGCAGCAAACTCCCCCACCAGGCTGTGTCGGAACAGCCGGTGGTCTGTGAACACCAGCAAGCCGAAGAGCGTCCCCAGCAGGGCAGCAGGTGCCATCAATTGAGAAAAACGTCCCATCAGTGTCTGTGGGCCAAACGCCTCCATTCATGGCCAAGTGCACAGCCACGACACAGTCTGGCACGTTGGCAGCAGGCGTAGCCCACCGAGGCGATCATATCGCCAGCGCCCTCTCCCAGCTGATCCGCGCACCTTGACCAGCGCTGATGATCTTTTACCTGAGCGTTCCGGTCATCTGTGCGTTTTTCGAAAGTGATGCCTCATCGCAGGTGACCTTACCCTTGGTACCGCCCTTGAGACCGAGCGGGGATTCCACCAGTGCCGTGTTCGGCTGTGCTTCGCTGGGCATGTCAGCGGTTCTGGGCTTGGGCTTGGCTTTGGTCGGCACGAACACTGTGAAGATACACAGAATTCTGAAGCGAACATTCGGGCTCGAAAGGCACCAATCCCGAACCGCCGCCGGATCGGGATTGGTGAGATTCGCCTGGAGAAAGGCTTACCTCTTCTGCGGCGGCAAATCGGTGCACGACCCGTGCGCCACCTCCGCCGCCATGCCGATGCTCTCGCCCAGCGTGGGGTGCGGGTGGATGGTCTTGCCGATATCGACCGCGTCGGCGCCCATCTCGATCGCCAGTGCGATCTCGCCGATCATGTCGCCGGCGTGGGTACCCACCATGCCACCGCCCAGGATCTTGCCGTGGCCGTGCGCCTCGGGCGAATCGTCGAACAGCAGCTTGGTGAAGCCCTCGTCGCGGCCGTTGGCGATGGCGCGGCCAGAGGCCGTCCAGGGGAACAGGCCCTTCTTGACCTTGATGCCCTGGGCCTTGGCTTGGTCCTCGGTCAGACCCACCCAGGCCACCTCGGGGTCGGTGTAGGCCACGCTGGGGATCACGCGGGCGTTGAAGGCGGCCGAGGCCAGCTCCTGGTTGCCCTGCAATTCCCCGGCGATGACTTCCGCCGCCACGTGCGCCTCGTGCACCGCCTTGTGCGCCAGCATGGGCTGGCCCACGATGTCGCC
>SBFU01000458.1 GCA_006227785.1 Burkholderiales bacterium | reverse complement strand
ATCATCACGGCCCGATGCCGGGGCGAGGCAGCCAGCCACCGCTGCGCCAGACCTTCGGCGTGCCGCGACTTGCCGCTGCGTTGACCGCCGAGAATCAAGGTGCTGCGGGCGACGTCAGCCATGCTGCTTCATCCAGTTCGCCACAATGCGGTGCATCTGCTCCACCCCGTCGGTCAGCGCCGCCGGACCAGGCTGCAGGATGTCGGCCGACTTGATCTCGAAGAGCTGCCCGGTTCTCACGGCGGGCATATCCTGCCAGCCTGGCCGTGCGGCCACCTTCTCGGCGCGAAACTTCTTTCCACACCAGGACCCGATGACGATGTCCGGCGCGCGCCGAACAATCTCGGCCCCATCGGCAATGATGCGGTCCTTGCCCAGGGACTGCACGGCCAGCTCGGGAAACACATCATCACCACCGGCGACCCCGAGCAGCTCCGACACCCAGCGGATCGCGCTGATGTGCGGCTCGTCCCACTCCTCAAAGAACACCCTCGGCCGTCGTTTGCCTTCGGCTTGCAGCGCGTCCACCGCGGCGCGAATACCGTCGAGCCGCGCCCGCATCGCCGTCATGCGGACCAGGCCCTCGTCCGCACAGCCCACCATGGCCGCCACCTGGTACAGCATGGAAAAAATGTCATCCATGCTGCGCTGGTTGAACACCGTCACCTGAACACCGGCGCGGATCAGTGCCGCCGCAATGTCGGCCTGCAGGTCGGAGAAACCCAATACGCAATCCGGCCTGAGCGCCAGGATTTTGTCGATCCGGGCGCTCAGGAAAGCACTGACCTTGGGCTTCTCCTCACGCGCCCGGCGCGGTCGCACCGTGTAGCCGCTGATGCCCACGATGCGCTTTTCCTGCCCCAGCAGGTACAGCCATTCGGTCGTTTCCTCGGTGAGGCAGACGATGCGTTGGGGACCGTGCTGCACAGACATCAAGCGGCCTCCGGAAGGAACCGTTGCGATACAGGGTCGGCCACTTGCAGGGCCGTGCAGACGACAGCGAGCATGCTCAGCGCGGAGCCCAGCTCAGCCCCAGGTAGAACGTACGACCCGCCGTGGCATAGCCCAAGACCGACTCATAGGCCTTGTCGGTGGCGTTGTCCACGCGGGCCAGCAAAGTCCAGTCCCGACCGACAGAGGTGCTGGCAGACAGGTTGAGCAAGGTGTAAGCCGACAAGGCCTGCGTGTTCGCCACATCATTGAAGCGCTTGCCCACATGCTGCAGCTCACCACCCAGACGCCACGCAGCCAGTTGACTGTCGGCTGTCAGCATGGCCTGAACTTCGGCCCGACGCGGCAACAGCCGACCGGTCTCGGCGTTCTTCGGTCGCAGCAGGTCCAGTGAACCACCCAGATTCACCGTGCCGACACGCGCCCCGCCCGAGAGCGTCACGCCGCTGTAGCGGGCCTGTCCGACGTTGCCATAACAACCGGCAAAGGCGCCCACGCCATTGACGCAGGGGCCCGGGCCGCTGACGTAATCAATCAGGTCGCTCACCCGGTTGCGGAACACCACGACCGACGCTCGGCTGGTGCCTGCCTGCCAGTTCAGGCCCGCTTCCACATTGCGTCCGGATTCGGCTTTCAGATCCGGGGTACCGTAAATGCTGAAACGCTGGAACAGTGTCGGCGCCCGGAATGCCGTGCCGGCCGAAACTGTGGCACGAAGCGTCGGGGTGATGGCATAGGCATAGGCCACCGAACCGGTGGACTGCCCGCCGAACTCGCTGTCATCGTCGTGGCGAGCGTTCAGCTGAAGCGTGTGCGCTCCAGCCCGCAGGCCGTAACCTGCGGCGATCGCGTTCTGGCTGCGATCCGACACCGTCGGCACAGTGCTGCTGTTGCGAAGCCTGTCCTCGCGCCGCTCCAGGTCAACACTGAGCAAGGCCTGTCCAAGCTTCAGTTCGTTTCGCACCAGCCAGCTGCTGATGCGGGTCTCGGTGAGGTAAGAGAACGGCGTGGTTTCATACCGGTCCGTGCCCCGCGTGTAGCCGACCCGGGTGCTCCACACTTCGCTCCAGCGTGCATCCCAGTTCAGACCGGCCGACTGCAGGTCGTGCAGACTCTGGTCATCGACCCCAGGGGCAAAACCGTCAAAGCCGGACTTCTGGCGGCTGTCCAGCAGCGTGGCCTCCAGCTTGTGTCCCTGCGCAGGCTTCCAGCCCATTCGCCCCGAAAAGGACTCGGTCCGGTAGCCGTCGCGGTCCGGGTTGCCGGCAGGGAGAGCGTTGAATCCGTCACTGCGTTCGCCGGACACGCCCAGGGCGTAATCGAAGGCGCCCTGGCCGCCACGGACGGTAGCACCCAGTTCGCGGGTGTTGTGACTGCCGACGCCGACACGCACGCTCGGGAAAAAGCCCTCCTCGCCCTGACGGGTGAAGATCTGCACCACACCGGCCACCGCATCCGAACCATAAATGGCCGCAGCCGGCCCGCGCAACACCTCGATGCGGTCCACCTGAGCCAGGGGAATCGCATTCCAGGTGGCTCCACCGGTGGCTTGCGAGTCGATGCGCACACCGTCGACAAACACCGCCGTGAACCGACCTTCGGCACCCCGCAGGAACACGCTGGTGGTGGATGCCGGTCCCCCGTTGCGGGCCACCGTGATGCCGGGAATGCGCGAGAGCACATCGGCCAATCCCACCGCACCGCTGCGGTCGATCTGATCGCGGTCGACCACGGTCACATCGGCCACCACATCGGTGATCGGCTGAGCCGAACGGGTCGCCGTGACCACCACCGTGTCCAGCGAGGCCACCACCAAGGGGGGGTCATCGGCCGCCTGGGCCGCAAACACACACAGCATCGAACCCGCCACCAAGGCAGGCGAAAGCGCAACCGGCCGGGTGCGCACAAGAGACTTCTTCATGAGAAAGATCAACGGACAATAGATCCTCACCGCCTTCCCCGACGGTGCATGGACGTCACGGACGCGCCCGTCAGGGCGCGACCACCGTGTTGGCCGGTATCCGGGCTGGCAGAGCAACCTTCATGGGCCTTCCCAGACGCCCAGGCGTCCAGTGACCGGTGCATGAAAGCGGAGCGAACGACCGGGGTCGTGAACGCTCGTCTGCTTACCGTTGCGGGGGCAGCGCAGGTTAGGTCCGTTCGCGTGAACTTTCCCTCCTGCTTCCCGTTGAACTGCGGCATGAGAACCACACCGCGAGCACCAACCCGGTCATTGTAAGCCCCGTCTGCTTGCGGCAACCCTACAATCAGATACCAACTTCCACCTGCCATGGCCGAGCCCACTTCACTCGATCAGATCGCCGAACGCGTCGAGCGCCTGCTGGTGCGACACGAGGAACTGCAGCGCACCAACCAGTTGCTGCACCAGCAGGTGCTCAGCTTGCAAGGCGAGCGTGACTCCCTCAAGTCCAGGCTCAATGCAGCCCGTGCCCGTATCGATGCGCTGCTGGACAGGCTGCCACCCGGTGCCGCCCAGCACCCTGCCAACCGAGGGGATGACGCTGCATGAATGCCAGCCAGACCAAGCAACTGGAAGTCCAGATCATGGGCCAGAGCTACCTGTTGTCGTGCCCGGCTGGCGGTGAGTCGGCCCTGCTGGATGCGGTCGAGCGGGTGGACACCGCCATGTGCCGGATCCGCGACGCCGGCAAGGTCAGGGCCCGCGACCGGATCGCCGTGCTGGCCTCGCTCAACCTGGCGTTCGAACTGGCCCAGAAAGAGCGGGAACTGCCTCCGCCTGCCGACGCGGATGCGCCCGACCTCAGCGCATCCCTCCAGCGGGTCGACCCCTCCGAACAGGTGCGCCTGGACGATCTGATGCGCCGGCTTGACCAGGCCCTGGGCGACGACGGCCAACTGCTCTGACGGGCAGGTTTTTTCAGGGTCACGACGACCACTGCGGCCATCAGGCGCCTACAATGAACACCGTCTGCGGTGCACGCCGGGCTTTATATTTCCTTGAACCAATGCTCATTGAGCCCGGGCTTGGTACATCGCCTGGCTGGTGCGATCATCTCGCGTCAGATGAACCCGACGCCATGCTGCCCTCGCCCACCTGAACCCCGGTTCAGGATGCCGGTCCGGCGGCACTTGCAGACACCTTTTTCTGAACACCCCCCTGCGCCGCTTCGCGTCTTCCCCCCTCTCCTGCGGGAGGGGGGACGCAGCCTGTGGCCCGGCTTAGCCGGTTCCACGGCTGCCCCGGATTGAAGACCCTTGCCTGCGGACGCCCTCTCCTCTTTCCCATGCTTGAGCCCTTGTTGATCGTCTATCTGGTCGTGCTGGGGCTTTGCACCGGTTTCCTGGCGGGTTTGCTGGGCATTGGTGGCGGCATGATCATGGTGCCGTTCATCACGGCCATCCTGACGGCGCGGGGCGTCTCGCCCGATCTGGCCGTCAAGGTCGCGATCGCGACCTCGATGTCGACCATCGTGTTCACTTCCATTTCCAGTTTGCGAGCCCACCACAAACGCGGCGCCGTGCGCTGGGACATC
>SBFU01000040.1 GCA_006227785.1 Burkholderiales bacterium | reverse complement strand
GTGTTGAGCAGCACTGGGCTGGAGGAGGTGAGGCTGCCATGGTGCGGCGCCAGCAGCACGGTGGTCCGCATGTCTGGACGATCGAGCGCCAGGCGGACCTCCTGCTCGGCGTCGATATCGCCCGCCAGCCAGGCGCTGTGCTCGCCGGCCACCACATGCAGCACGCAGGACATGGCATTGCTCGACAGCAGCCCTTCGCCACCGGCCCCGTAGTGCCCTGGCCGCGGATGCAGCACCTCGAAACGAACGCCGTCCCAGGTCCACTGCTGCCCGGCCTGGCAGCGGCGCTCGGGCACCCGGTCAAATGACGAGAGCCAGCGTGCCTGCGGGTGCGCCTGCCGAACCGCCTCCATCCCCCCGGAATGGTCGCTGTCGCTGTGGCTGACCACCACCTGGTCCAGACGGACACCGAGTGCGCGCAGCAGGGGCACGATCACCCGGTCGCCGGCATCGCTGTCGGGGGAGTAACTCGGACCGGTGTCGTAGAGCAGGCTGTGGCGCGCGGTCCGAACCAGGACCGCACTGCCCTGCCCGACGTCGATGGCCGTGAGCTCGAACTGCCCGGCTGGCGGCCGCTCCGGCGACCAGAACAGGACCGGCCAGACCAGCAGGCACCCGGCCACGCGCAGCACCGGCGGCAGTCGCAGGACCATGACGATGCCGCCCAGTATGGCCAGCACGGCCATCGGCCAGGGCGTGATGGGCCGGTACACCGCCGACCAGGACCAGCCCGCCAGGCCCTGCAGCAGCACGCCCAGCGCCTGCACCGCCCATGCCGCCAGATCCCATATGGGCGACCAGGCCACCCCCAGCATGGCCAGTGGGGTCACCACCAGCGTCACCCAGGGAATGGCCACCAGGTTGGCCACCAGACCGACCACCGAGAACTGGCCGAACAGCATCAGGGTCAGGGGCGCCAGCGCCAGCGTCACCACCGACTGCTCGCGCAGCAGACCCAGGCCCTTGGACAGGATCAGGCGCAGGCGCGATGGGGCGACAGGTCCACCGGGCGATGAGCCCGGCAGGCCGCGCCCAGGGTCGCTCGCAAACAGAATGCCCACCGCCACAAAACTGAGCCAGAACCCGGCGTGCATGAGGGCCCACGGGTCCAGCAGCAACACCACCACCATGGCCGTGAGCCAGACCACCGGCCAGGGCCAGCGGCGGGCGTGCAGCCGCAGGGTCATCACCACCGCCAGCATGATCACGGTGCGCTGTGACGGCACAGCCCAGCCGGAAAACAGCGCATAGACGGTGGCCAGGGCAATACCGCCCACGCCGGCCGCCAGCGGCGCCGGCACGGCCAGCAGGGCAGCCGGCCAAACCCGGGCCAATGCTCGCCAGAGAGCACCGACCACCGCCACCGCAAGCCAGGCGAACATGGTGACGTGCAGTCCCGATATCGCCATCAGGTGGGACACACCCGTGGTGCGGAACAGGTCCCAGTCCTCGCGTTCGATGGCGCTCTGGTTGCCCACCACCAGCGCCGACAGGACACCGGCGCTGCGCGGATCGTCCACCCGCCGACCGATACCCTCATCCACCTGTTGCCGTGCCCTCTGCAGCGGGTGCCAGGCCGTGGTGGCCAAGCGCTGCGGGGCCGGATCGCGGGGCCCGGCTCGAACGCTGCCGGTGGCACCAAGGCCCTGCTCCCAGAGCCAGCGCTCGCGGTCGAAGCCGTGCGGGTTGGACAGCCCGTGGGGGCGCTTGAGACGCACCGCCAGCTGCCAGCGATCACCGGCCACCACCGCAGGCAGGGATGGCGTGGGCGTGTCGGACCTCGATGACCGCCTGGTCTCAGACCGGGCCTGGAAGGGCTGGCGGTACCACCCCAGCAGCAGACGTGGCGGCACCGCGACCGCCTGCCCGTCGCGCTGCGCCCCTTCGACCTCGAATTCGAAACGCAGCCCCTGCGGGCTGCGGGTCGGCATGGCGGCCACCCGACCACTGACCACCAAGGTCACCCCTTCCAGCGCCGGGTCGAGTGCCTGGCCGGCGAAGGCCACCGCCCGCAACCCGGTCGAGCCGGCACCGCCCAGCACGCCCACCAGCAACCAGGCCAGCGCCTGCCAGCCGGCGCCGCGCAGCGACCTGTACGCCAGCAAGGCAGCGGCTGCCGCCAACACCAGCAGACCGGCATAGACGCCCGCGGACCAGAGCGCGCGCTGCTGCAGCTGCAGTGCCACCCCCAGCACCATACCCAGGAGCCACAGGCTGCCCGCGTGCTTCACCGGCACCGGCGGGCGGGCACCCGAACAGGACATGGCGCAACTCTTGCTTGGCCCCTCACCGTCATGAGGCGGACCGACCGCCTGCCTATCATCTGATTGCCCTCCCCTTCGAAAGTCGTTCGCATGGCCATCCACGTTGCCCTGAGCCACATCACCCACTACCGGTACGACCGACCCGTCATGCTCGGACCGCAGGTCGTGCGCCTGCGACCGGCGCCCCACAGCCGTACGCGGGTGCTGTCGTATTCACAGAAGATCGAACCTGGCCAGCACTTCATCAACTGGCAGCAGGACCCGTTCGCCAACTACCAGGCAAGGCTGGTGTTTCCGCAGCCGACCACCGAATTCAAGGTGACCGTCGACCTGGTGGTCGAGATGGCGGTATACAACCCGTTCGACTTCTTTCTGGAGCCAGGCGCGGAGAACTTCCCCTTCCTGTATGAAAAGGCGCAGCAGCAGGAGCTCTCGCCCTACCTGGCCACCGAAGCACTGACGCCGCTGTTGAGCCACTACCTGGCGCAGGTCGACCGCAGCGAACGCCGGACCATCGACTTTCTGGTCGACATCAACCAGCGACTGCACAGGGACATCGCCTACACCATCCGCATGGAGCCCGGCGTGCAGACGCCCGAGCAGACCCTGCAGCTCAAGAGCGGCTCGTGCCGCGACTCGGGCTGGCTGCTGGTGCAACTGCTGCGCCACCTGGGCCTGGCGGCGCGGTTCGTCTCAGGCTACCTGATCCAGCTCACGCCCGATGTGAAGTCGGTCGACGGCCCCAGCGGCCCCGAAGCCGACTTCACCGACCTGCACGCCTGGTGCGAGGTCTTTCTGCCTGGCGCCGGCTGGATCGGCCTGGACCCGACCTCGGGACTGCTGGCCGGCGAAGGGCACATTCCTTTGGCCTGCACCCCGCAACCGTCCAGCGCGGCGCCAGTGGAAGGCGCCGTCGACGAGTGCGAGGTCGAGTTCAGCCATCACATGCAGGTCACCCGTGTCCATGAGTCGCCGCGGGTGACCAAGCCCTACACCGATGACCAATGGACCGGCATCGTGGCGCTGGGCGAACTGGTTGATGCCGACCTGGTGCAGCACGACGTGCGTCTGACCATGGGCGGCGAGCCGACCTTCGTCGGCATCCACGACCGCGACGCGGCCGAATGGAACACCGATGCGCTGGGGCCCACCAAACGCGGTTATGCAACCGAGCTGCTGGGGCGGCTGCGTGAGCAATACGGCAGCGGCGGCTTCGTCCACATGGGTCAGGGCAAGTGGTACCCGGGCGAACAGCTGCCGCGCTGGGCACTGTCGGTGTTCTGGCGCGCCGACGGACAGCCCTGCTGGCACGACCCGTCCCTGCTGGCCGACGAACGCGACCCGGCGCAGTACGGTCATGAAGATGCATTGCGGTTCACCCAGACCCTGGCCCGCCAGCTTGGCCTGAGCACCCGATACATCACGCCGGGTTACGAGGACACCTGGTACTACCTGTGGCGGGAGCGCCGATTGCCCGTGAACGTCGACCCCTTCGACAGCAAGCTCGACGACGAACTGGAACGCGCCCGCCTGCGGCGTGTGTTCAGCCAGGGGCTGGACGCCACCGTGGGCTATGTGCTGCCGCTGCAGGCCTCGGTCCATGGCAGCCTGGGCGGCCACAAGGTGGTCGGCGCGTCCTGGTCGACCGGGCCGTGGTTCTTCCGCGACGAACGCATGTACCTCGTCCCCGGCGACTCGCCCATGGGCTACCGCCTGCCCCTGGACTCGCTGCCCTGGGTCTCGGCGGGAGACTACCCCTATCACATCGAGCAGGACCCTCACAGCCCGCGTGCGCCATTGCCCGGCCACCCCCCGTTGCGCCACCAGGTCCACCCGCACACGATCGGCGGCGGATTTGCCGAGGGCGGCACGGTGTCCATGCAGGGCAGCGACTACGGCGCCAGCGAAGGCGACGACCCGGGCGAGGGCAGCGCTGCGGGGCCGGGCGCACAGGCCCTGGCCTCGCGCTTGCCCCAGCGCGGGGAGTCGGCTGCCTGGCTGACCCGCACCGCCCTGTGCGTGGAAGCACGCGACCCGCAGCGCGCCAACGGCCCGAAGGCCGAAAAGGAGCGTGGCGGGCGAGGCCAGCACCTTTACGTGTTCATGCCGCCGCTCCAGCTGCTTGAGGACTACCTGGACCTGCTGTCCGCAGTGGAAGCCACGGCGTCGTCCCTGGGCATGAAGATCGTGCTCGAAGGGTATCCACCTCCACGCGACCCACGCCTGAAGATGCTGCAGGTCACGCCCGACCCTGGCGTCATCGAAGTCAACATCCACCCGGCGCACAACTGGGCCGAACTGGTCGAACACACCGAGTTCCTCTACGAGGCCGCGCACCAGACACGCCTGTGCGCCGAGAAGTTCATGACCGATGGCCGACACACCGGCACCGGCGGCGGCAACCACTTCGTGCTGGGCGGCGCGACGCCGTCCGATTCGCCCTTCCTGCGCAAACCCGAACTGCTTGGCAGCCTGGTGGCCTACTGGCACAACCACCCTTCGCTGTCCTACCTGTTTTCGGGCCTGTTCATCGGACCGACCAGCCAGGCCCCGCGCGTGGACGAAGCCCGCAACGACCAGCTCTACGAGCTGGAGATTGCGCTGCAGGAAATCGAACGCCAGCGCGGGATTCATGGACAACGCCGACCCGACGCCGGGCCGCCCCAAGGCGGGTCAGCCCCCTTGGGGGGCAGCGGACCGCGCGCAGCGGCGGAGCGTGGGGGCCAACCATTCGTTCCGCCCTGGCTGGTCGACCGGACGCTGCGCAACATCCTCATCGACGTCACCGGCAACACCCACCGCAGCGAGTTCTGCATCGACAAGCTCTACTCGCCCGATGGCCCGACCGGCCGCCTGGGCCTGCTGGAGCTGCGGGCCTTCGAGATGCCGCCGCACGCCCGCATGAGCGTGGCGCAACAACTGCTGCTGCGCGCCCTGGTCGCGCGTTTCTGGCAACAGCCCTACACCGGCCGGCTCACCCGCTGGGGCACCGAACTGCACGACCGCTACCTGCTGCCCACCTTCGTGCGCATGGACTTCGAGGACGTGATCGCCGACCTGCAGGCCTTCGGCTACGGCTTCGACATGGCCTGGTTCGAACCGCATTTCGAGTTCCGCTTCCCGCTGGTGGGCGAGGTGGCCGCGCGCGGCATCGAGCTGAGCCTGCGCAACGCACTGGAGCCCTGGCACGTCATGGGCGAGGAAGGTGCCATTGGCGGCACCGTTCGCTACGTGGACTCATCGCTGGAGCGGCTGGAGATCAAGGTCACCGGCTACAACGACAACCGCTACGTGATCACCTGCAACGGCCGCGCCCTGCCGCTGCAGAGCACCGGCCGCGTCGGCGAATATGTGGCGGGCGTGCGTTACAAGGCGTGGAGCCCTCCCTCGGCCCTGCACCCGTCCATCCCGTCGCATGCGCCCCTGACCTTCGACATCGTGGACAACTGGATGCAGCGCTCGCTGGGCGGTTGCCAGTACCACGTCTCGCACCCGGGCGGCCGCAACTACGACACCTTCCCGGTCAATGCCTATGAGGCCGAGAGCCGGCGCCTCTCGCGCTTTTTCCAGATCGGCCACACAACAGGACGCATGGTGGTTCCCCCCGCCGCACCCAGCCGGGAGTTCCCGTTCACGCTCGACCTGCGACAGGGCGACTGAGCCTGTCCGGCGTGACACATGCAACGCAGCCCGCCCACCCGGGCGGTTGCGCCTGAGCCACAACAGGCATACTCGGATCCGGTGAACACCCCATTTTCCGATTCGCTGTTCGACGAAGGTCCCGAGGGCGTCAGCCCCGGCGACTGGGCACTGTCGCGGTCCGTGGCCGCCGACAGCGGCCACCGCGACGAACTGCGCGACGAGGCCGGCTCCGGACTGGCTGCCCATTGGGCCGGCTTCTTCTCCCATGTCGGCCATGACGGCCTGGCCGACCTCGACCGGCGCGCCCGCAACCTGCAGCGCCAGATCCGCGACAACGGCGTCACCTACAACGTCTACGCCGACTCCGCTGCCGGCCTGCAGAGACCCTGGGCACTGGACCTGTTCCCGATGATCATGACGCCGCAGGACTGGGCACGGATCGAGGCCGGTGTCCTGCAGCGCACCCGGCTGCTCAACGCCATGATGGCCGACCTCTACGGTCCTCGCGAACTGCTGCGACAGGCCATGCTGCCTGCTGCCCTGGTGCAGGGTCATCCGGGCTACCTGCGCGGCATGCAGGATGTGCGGCCGGCGCACGACCACTGGCTGCACATCGTCGCCTTCGATCTGGCCCACGGACCCGACGGGCAATGGTGGGTGGTGGGTCAGCGCACGCAGGCACCGTCAGGGCTGGGCTACCTGCTGGAAAACCGCATCGCCGTTTCCCGCCAGTTTCCCAAGGCCTTTGCCGGCATGCGGGTACAGCGGCTCGCGGCCAGCTACCAGGCCCTGATGGAGGGCATCAAGCGCATGGCACCCGAAGGGGACCAGACCCGCATCGCGCTGCTCACGCCGGGCCCGTACAACGAGACCTATTTCGAACACGCCTACCTGGCGCGCTACCTGGGCATCACCCTGGTCGAAGGCAACGACCTGACCGTACGCGATGAGCGTCTGTACCTCAAGACGCTCAGCGGACTGGAGCCGGTACATGCCCTCATCAAACGCCTGGATGACGAGTGGCTGGACCCGCTGGAGCTGCGCGCCGACTCCACGCTGGGTGTTCCTGGCCTGCTGCAGGCCATCCGGGCCGGCCATGTCCTGCTGGCCAATGCCCCGGGCTCGGCGCCGCTGGAGTCCAGCGCCCTGCTTGGCTTTCTGCCCGCCATCTGCCGCCACCTGCTCGGTGACGACCTGCTGCTGCCTTCGCTGGCCACCTGGTGGTGCGGCGAGGACGCGGCCTTGCGTGAAGTGCTGCCCCTGCTCAGGCAGAGCGTGATCCGACCGACCTACCCCGCCTCCGGTCTGCAGACCGTGATCGGTCAGAGCCTGCATGGACGTGCCATCGACGAGTGGTCCGGACGACTGGTCAGGCAGCCCGACGAGCACACGGTGCAGGCCTGGCTGCCCCTGTCACAGACCCCCACCTGGAACGAACAGCGCCTGCTGCCCCGCTCGGCCATGTTGCGGGTGTTCGCACTGGCTGACGGACCGCAGAGCTGGCGCGTGCTGCCGGGTGGTCTGGTCAGGCTGGCTCCGCGCGGCCAGCTGGTGGCGGCCATGCAGCGCGGTGGCAGCAGCGCCGACTGCTGGGTGCTGACCGATGGTCCGGTGGACACCACCACCCTGCTCCAGTCCCAACACAGCTCTCTGGCCATCGCCCGCCACAAACGTCCGGTCACCAGCCGCGCCGCCGAAAACCTGTTCTGGCTGGGTCGGTACACCGAGCGCGCCGAAAACAGTGTGCGGCTGGCCCAGATCGCCCTGAACCACCTGGGTGGCGAAGAACCCGGGTCTGCTTCGCTGCTGGCCTGGCTGTCGGCCGTGGCCCGCGAGAACGCGCTGGTCCTGCCCGACGCACCTGACGCCAAGCAGTCCAGCCGGGTGTTTGCGCGCAGCCTGATCGCCACGCTGTGTCCGCGACCTGGCGACCCGCTGGCCGACCAATCGTTCAGCGTCGGCTTCAACCTTCGGGCGCTCAAGTCGTCCGCGGCCCAGGTGCGCGAGCGCCTTTCCCAGGAACACTGGAACCTGATCGAACGCACCGAGGCCCAGTTCCGCCACGACTGCGACCGCCTCTCCAGCGGCGCCGAATATGCGCAGGCCGAGGCCTTGTCCGGCCTGCTCAACGCCAGCGAAATGCTGGCCGCCATCACAGGCTCGCAGACCGATCGCATGGTGCGTGACGATGGCTGGCGGCTGCTGTCGGTGGGTCGTCACATCGAGCGCATGATCACCCTTTCGCGCGCCCTTTCGCTCGGGCTGGAATACGGAGCGCTGCACGATCCGGCCGGCTTCGAGGCCATGGTGGCACTCTTCGACAGCACCATCACCTTCCATGCGCAGTACCAGCAGCGACGGGACATGGTGGCCCTGGTGGACCTGCTGGTGATGGACCGGGACAACCCGCGCTCGCTGGCCTGGGTGGTGCAGACGCTGCGCTCTCGCCTGGCGAAGCTGTCGCAAAGTGCCACACCCCAGGATGCGGTGCTGGCCATGGGTCTGCCGGACCCCGACACCTGGGTGCTGACCGATCTGAGCCACTGGCAGCGTGACGCAGAGGGCCAGCGCCACTGGGGTGCGCTGGCCGAACTGCTGGACGAGTGCGAAGCCAGTGCAGGTGAACTGTCGGACGAGATCACGCGCCTGCACTTCAGCCACGCCGACCAGCGCAAACACAGCATCTGAGCACCATGCAGCTGCGCGTTGTCCATCACACCCGCTACGACTACCAGGGCGAGGTCGACCTGGCCCAGCACATGGTGCATCTCTCGCCCCTGGACACACCGTGCCAGACCGTGCTCAGCCACCAGCTCACGGTATCTCCGGAACCGGCCACCCGCAAGCAGCAAAGCGACGCCTTCGGCAACCGCCGGACCTTTTTTGCCTTGCAGGCGCCCCACGCCCAGCTGGACGTGCTGGCCGACAGCCTGGTCGAGACACGCGCGCCGCAGCCCCTGCCTGACAGCCCGGGCTGGCAGGTGATGACCTGGGAACGCGTGCGAGAACATTTCCGCTACCGGGTGCAGGCGCCTTACGACCCGGCCAGCGAGTTCCTGTTTGCCTCGCCCATGGTTCCCAAAGACGGCGCCTTTTCCGCCTTCGCGCGCCCCATCTTCACAGCCGGGCGGCCGCTCCTGGATGCGGTGCGTGCCTTGAGCTCACACATACACCACACGCTGCGCTACGAGACCGCCAGCACCGAAGTCAACACCCCGGCGCTGCAGGCCCTGGAGCAGAAGTCGGGTGTCTGCCAGGACTTCGCCCACATCCTGATCGCCTGCCTGCGCAGCCTCGGCCTGCCGGCGCGCTACGTCAGCGGCTACCTGTTGACGGCGCCCCCCCCGGGTCGGCCACGCCTGATCGGAGCCGACGCCTCACATGCCTGGGCCTCGGTCTACCTGCCCTGGCCTCCCGAAGCCCAGTCCGATGCCGGCGTCTCGACTGGCGGGACCTGGTTCGACTTCGACCCCACCAACGACCGATGCGGCTGGGGCAGCCCCGGGGAGGACTACGTGACCCTGGCCATCGGCCGTGACTTCTCCGATGTCTCGCCCATGCGGGGTGTCATCCAGGGCAGTGCGCAACACCGGCTTGAGGTCGCAGTGACCGTGGCGCCACCCGACGAACTCACCGGCACCGACGTGCTGACGTGCTGACGAAGACCGTCCTGACAGCGGCTTCATGAAAGCCGCTGATGATCGGAGCGGCCTCGGACTTCGCATCGATAGAATGGCCCGGTTCACAGCCACCTTTGCCCCCAGGAGTTCCCGATGAGTGTCTACGACCAGCTCAGCCGTCTTGGCATCAGCCTGCCCCCTGTCGCCGTGCCGGCCGCCGCCTACGTTCCGTTCGTGCAGACCGGCAAACTGGTCTTCCTCAGCGGCCACATCGCCCGCCAGGACGGCAAGCCGTGGGTCGGCCAACTGGGCCTGACCATGACCACCGACGAAGGCAAGGCCGCCGCGCGTGCCATCGCCATCGACCTCATGGGCACACTGGAGGCCGCCTGCCAGGCCGCCGGCACCGACCTCAACGGCATCAGGCGCATCGTCAAGCTCATGAGCCTGGTCAACAGCACACCGACCTTCACCGAACAGCACCTGGTCACCAACGGGGCCAGCGAACTGTTCGGCGAAGTCTTCGGTCCGCAGGTCGGGGCCCACGCACGCAGCGCTTTTGGCGTGGCTCAGATTCCGCTGGGCGCCTGCGTCGAGATCGAACTGATCGCCGAGCTGGCCTGACCGAGTGGCACAGGCGTGCGGCACGCCCATGGCTGCGATGCAAGCCGTCCCTCTGGACAAGGCCAGCCGCCTGCTCAATCACGGCCCCACCGTGCTGGTGGGCAGTGCCCACGCGGGGCGGGCCAACGTCATGGCGGCCGCCTGGGCCATGCCGCTGGACTTCACGCCACCCAAGGTGGCGGTCGTCATCGACAAGGCCACCCTCACGCGTGAGCTGGTCGAGGCATCGGGTGTGCTCAGCATCTGTGTGCCCTGCGTGGGGCAGGCCGATCTGACCCGCGCCGTGGGTGGCGAAAGCGGCAAAGACCACCCTGACAAGCTGCAGCGCTGCGGGGTCTCGTGTGAATTCGGTCCGCACACGGGCTGTCCGTTGGTGCATGGCGCCATTGCCTGGATGGAATGCCGCGTTTTGCCCGCCACCGCCCACGTGGCCGGGCCACACGACCTGATCCTCGCCGAAGTGGTCAGCGCCTGGGCCGATGAGCGCGTGTTTTCAGGCGGACGCTGGCACTTTGAGAGCGCGCCTGAAGAGCTGCGCAGCCTGCACCATGTGGCGGGCGGCATGTTCTACGCTGTGGGTTCACCCATCAAACCCGTGCGCGAATAAGAAAGGCTCCCAGAGGAGCCTTTTTTCTTTGCTGGCCCGTGGGCCATTCGCGTCAGGGTCAATCAGACCTTGGCGGCCTTCTTGGTGGCGGCGGCGAAGTTGGCCTGGGCTTGTGCGGTGGCCTTCTTGATGGCGGCCTGGGTCTGCTCGACGGCTTTCTGGCCGTTGCTCAGCGCGGTCTGGAAAGCGGCCACGGCGGCTTCGGAACCGGCGGGGGCGTTCTTGACCATCTGCTCGACGGAAGCGCCCATGGCTTTCTGGGCTTCGGCCAGGTTCGCTTCGATCTGCTTGACGAACTCGGCGTTGCCCTCGGTGGCAATGCCCTGCACGTGCTGGAAGTAGGCAGCGGACTTCTCTGCCATGGGCTGGAACAGGCCAGTCTGGATGGTCAGCAGTTCCTGCGGGGTCTTGGCGCTCATCACGGCCTGGGCGTAGACGAAGGACTCGCCCAGCGCGGCCTTGGAGGCGGCCAGGTTGAGCTCAACCAGCTTCTCCACACCGGCCATGGCCTTGGTGGCGGCGCCTTCGAGGGCTTCGAGGTTGGCCTTGTTGGCGGCGATGAATTGTTCGGCGGCGTTGTTCATGTCGGGTTCCTTGAAAGAGAGGGTTGAAGGAGCCGCCCTTTGAACATGCCCCGGTCACCGGTTTATGTTGCAGCGCAGCATGTCTCAATTCTAGGGGTTATCCCGAAGAATGCAAGTCCTTTTTGTTGCATTGCAGCAATTTAGAGAAGCATCTCCACAAGACGGTCCTGCTCACCCGTCCGCAGCGGGTCTTCGACGCTCAGAACCAGGTGGTGATCGCTGCGGTGACGCGGTAGTCATCGTCGACCACAGGCATCCAGCGCCACTTGTCGAACGTGGTGCACGGATGCGAGATGCCCACACCCACCGTCTGACCCACCCGTGGGCGCTCCGGCTGCGGAGCCTGCGGGTCGTACCGCAGGTAGGCGTGCTGGTCGTTGAGGGCATCGATGCGCCAGTGACCTGGCACCGGCTGCGGCGGGACACCCTGCCCCAGGGAACGCCAGACCGGTACCGGCAGGTCCATGTCCTGCCCGACATCGCGCTTGCCCAGGGTCAGCAGCGCCAGCCCGGGCTCAGGGCAGGACTGCACGCAGGCCACCAGCTCCAGCGCCGGCCTGAGCGTCTGGCCCAGGTTCAGGCGTTCACCCACACA
>SBFU01000369.1 GCA_006227785.1 Burkholderiales bacterium | reverse complement strand
CGTCCACACCTTCAACCCGGGATTGCCGAACCAGGCCACCGCTGACGGGCAGCCGGAATTCGTCAACCTGGGCCGCCATCCGAACAGTTGCGTCGCGCTGAAGTTTGGCAGCGGCAGCTGTCTGCTCAACCAGGGCAGCATTGGCCTGGGTGTTGCGGTCCAGATCCTGCACCGCATGGCCAATCTGGCCGATGCCCATGCTTTGCTCGCGTGCGCCACCGGCGACGGTATCAAGCAGGCCACGAATCTCGGCTGCGTGTCGCACGATCTCCTGCATGGTGCCCCCTGCACGACGGACCACGCCCATGCCCTCGTCCACGGTCTCCACACTGGTCGTGATCAGACTCTTGATCTCCTTGGCCGCCTCGGCACTTCGCTGGGCCAGGTTGCGCACTTCACTGGCGACAACCGCAAAACCGCGCCCCTGCTCACCTGCCCGCGCGGCTTCGACCGCGGCGTTCAGTGCCAGGATATTGGTCTGGAACGCAATACCGTCGATGACGGAGATGATGTCGTTGATGCGGTGAGACGCGTTCTGGATACGGTCCATCGTCTGAACGACTTCTTGCATGGCCTGTCCGCCCCGCTGGGCCACTTCTGCGTTGTCGGTGGACAGGTCGGACGCCTGACGCGCCGCATCCGCCGTCTGTGTCACCGATGCGGTGGTCTCCTCCAGCGCAGCAGACGACTGCTCCAGCGCAGCGGCGGCCGCTTCCGTGCGTGAGGAAAGGTCTTGCGTACCTTGGGAAATCTCCTGGCTGGCATCGACCACGGCGTCAGCGGCTGCCTGAACCTGCGTCACGGTCCTGCGCAAGGAATGCTGCATATGACCGACCTCGCGCAGCAGATCACTGACCTCGTCGTGGCCGGCCGACTTCACGTCAGAACGCAGATCGCCCATGCTGATGGCCATCAGGTGGCGGCGCAAGGCCTTGAATCCCCCGAACATGCTGCGGTAAAAACCCATGGCCAGGAAAAGGGCGACCAGCAACCCCAGTGTCGTGATGCTCAGGGAGACACCCAGCGCCGACCACAGTGCCCGCTGCCGCTGGACCAGCAAACGGTCCAGCACCTCGAGATTCGCCAGCACCTGACGATGCTGCACCGCCATGGCCTCGGTGGCCAGGCCCACCACCGCACGGGTGTCGCCTTCCAGCGAGCCGACTCCATTGCGAAATGGTGCCTCCAGGGCTGCGAGGAACAACCGGGTGGCGTCGTATGTCTGCATGACCAGCGCCTGGCCATGGGGACCCGCCGCTTCCCGCGCTTTGATCATGTCGGAGCGCGCCGCCTCCAGAACGCTGGATAGGATGGCACGGACCTCGACCAGACGCTGCCACTGTGCCGATTCGATCGACCCCTGGCGAAGCGCACCGCCGGCCAGACCCCGAAGCTCACCCGTGAGCCTGATGATCTCCGGGGCTCGCATCAGCGTTCCGCTCATGACGTAATACGAGGCCATCTCCGGATCGAGAGCGAGTCCCGACTGATCGGTGACCTCGCCCAGCAGGTGGGCCAGTGCACTCGAGAGCGCGGTCATGCGCTCGAAGATCAGTTGGGGAGAGGATGCGGTCGGATCCGGTACCTCTTGCAGTGCCTGCTCGACTTGCTGCCAGGCGGTTGCGGCACCCAGGGCAAGCATCACTTCGCGTTGCCGCTCGGCCAGTACCCGGTAGCGCTGGTCGAACTGCGAACGCGCCCCGGCAACGTCGGCCTGCGGCTCGCCAAACGCCTGCGCACGGGCCATCAGACGCCAGTGGTCAGCCGCCTCAATGACCGGATAGAGATCGCGGGCGAAGGCAACACCTTGACGCTCCCGGGCCACAAAGTCCAGGTCTTTCGACTCCTGGTGCAGAAAACTGCCCAGCAGCCACAGCAGCGGCGCCAGAAACGCCGCCGAAATGAGCAACATCTTGCCTGGAAACCGCAAACGTTTCATCACGGCTGCTGCCGGCCGCCACAAAGACCCATTGACCCACCGGCCCGACAACCAACCCATATTCGACTCCTGCTCCTCACCAACACGTATGACAACGATATCGACGTTCAGGCGGGAGAATTGAGTCAAAAGCTGCACATCGGGCCGCCAATTGCGGCCTTAGCCGGTATGACTGGAACGGGGGGTCGTGGCCTGCTCAGCGCTGGCGCAGGGTCCGGCTGAGCAGGATCACCGGCAGCAGGCCCACCAGCACCAGCGTGAGTGCGGGCAGGGCGGCTTCACCCAGGCGTTCGTCGCGCGCCAGCTGGTAGGTGACCACGGCCAGGGTGTCGCTGTTGAAGGGGCGCAGCACCAGGGTCGCCGGCAGCTCCTTCATCACGTCCACAAAGACCAGCAGGGCGGCAGCCATGGCGGAGCGACGCAACAACGGGCCATGCACGCGCAAGGCCAGGCCCAGGCCGGTGGTGCCCAGCATGCGGGCCGAATCGTCCAGACTCACCGGCACCCGGCTGTAGCCGCTCTGCACCGACTGCAGCGCCACGGCGGTAAAGCGCACCAGATAGGCCCAGACAATGCCCAGCGCGGTGGCTGTCACCCAGTAGCCGACGCTGGTTTCCGGACGGACCGCCTGCACCCAGCCCACGGGCAGCAGGATGCCCACCACGATCACGGCACCGGGCACGGCATATCCCAGGCTGGTCAGTTGTGTCACCCCACGGGTCACCGGACCGGGTCGCATGCGCACCGAAAACGCCAGCAACAAGGCCAGTGCGGTCGCCAGAACGGCACTCAGACCGGCGAGCCAAAGGCTGTTGCGCGACCACTGCAGGAACATGTTCCAGGGCAGCTCGTCCCAGCCCCCGATGAGGGGCCGCAACATGAAGAGCACCGGCAGCACAAAGCCGAACAGCACCGGCAACGCGCACACCAGCCAGGCCAGGCCGGCCCGCGCGCCCTTCAGCCGGGCTGGCTGGGCCTCATCGCTGCCGGCGCGCTGGCCCCGCAGGCTGGCAAAACGCATGCGACGCTGGGCCCGGTGCTCCAGCCACAGCAGCAGCGTCACCAGGGCCAGCAGCATGGTCGCCAGCTGGGCCGCCGCGGACCGGTTGTCCATGGCCAGCCAGGCCTTGTAGATGCCGGCGGTGAAGGTCTGGATGCCGAAGTAGCTGGCCACGCCGAAGTCGGCCAAGGTCTCCATGAGCGCCAGGGCCATGCCGGCGGCCACCGCCGGGCGCGCCAGCGGCAGGGCCACCTCTCGGATGCGACGCAGCAGGGGGGCGCCCAGCAGCCGGGCCGCCTCCATCAGCTGAGAGGCCCGCTCGGTCAGCGCGGTGCGCGCCAGCAGGTAGACATAGGGGTAAAGGGTGAAGGTGAAGACCCAGACCGCGCCAGCTGTGTTGCGGATCTCCGGGAACACACGGCCCTGCAGACCGAAGGTCTCGCGCAACCCCACCTGGAGCGGGCCGCTGAATTGCAGGAAATCGGTGTAGGCGTAGGCGACCACATAGGCCGGCATCGCCAGGGGCAGCAGCAGTGCCCACTCGAACACCCGCCGCCCCGGAAAATCGAACAGGGTCACCGCGCTGGCGGTGAGCATCCCCACCAGCCCCACGCCCAGCGCCACGCTCAGACACAACCAGACCGTGGTCTGCAGGTAGTCCGGCAGCACGGTTTGCGCCATCTGGTGCAGCACATCGCGCGCGGCCTCGTCCAGCTGCAGCCAGGACCCGAGCAGGGCCAGAACCGGCAGCATCAGGATGAGGGCAAGGATCAGCAGCAGTGCCAGTAGAAGCCAGCGGGGCATGGGGCGGGGATCGGTCGGGGGGCAGGATCGGATGTCGGACGCGATCATGCCAGCCCTGGTGACCCGGCACGTCGAAGGTGTTGAGCCAGATCAACACAAATGAGAATTGTAGTTATCTACAATGCTTTCCATGTTCCTGACGGTTCAAGATCTTGACGTCCAGTACCCGCGACAGCCCCGCCCGGCCGTCTCGGGCGTTTCGCTGGGCCTGCCTGCCGGTGACATCGGGGTGCTGATCGGTCCGTCGGGCTGCGGCAAGACCACGCTGTTGCGCGCGGTGGCCGGTCTGGAGCGTGTCAGCCAGGGCCGCATCGTGCTGGGCGACGAAGTCGTCAGCGCGCCCACCCGCCACATCCCGGCCGAGCAGCGGCGCATCGGCATGGTGTTCCAGGACTATGCGCTGTTCCCGCACCTGGACGTGGAACGCAACGTGGCCTTTGGCATCGCCCATCTTTCCCGGACCGAGCGCCGCCAGCGGGTGCAGGAGGTGTTGTCCCTGGTGGGCCTGGACGGCCTGCAGACGCGCTACCCACACGAGCTCTCGGGGGGTCAGCAGCAACGCGTGGCCCTGGCCCGGGCGCTGGCGCCCCGGCCGCGCCTGCTGCTGCTGGACGAGCCGTTCTCGAACCTCGACGTCGACCTGCGCGAGCGGCTGGCCCACGAAGTGCGCGGCATCCTCAAGGCCGCCAAGGCCACCGCCCTGTTCGTCACCCACGACCAGCTGGAGGCGTTTGCCATCGGCGACCACATCGGCGTGATGCACGAAGGCCATCTGCACCAGTGGGACGATGCCTACGC
>SBFU01000064.1 GCA_006227785.1 Burkholderiales bacterium | reverse complement strand
TGTCTGTGCGGGTTCCCGCCGACCGCCCATTCCTTTCCGATAGGCAAAGCCTGGCGGGCAATTTCCGGTTTGACGGAACGGTCGACGGCCACTGGCGCATCGGTGGCTGGCGCCGGCTGCCGGACAGCGGTCTGATCACCGTGGTGGGCCTGTCGGATGAAGGCATCATGGCGCCGCTGGAGCCCGCCCTGGAGCGGGGCATGGCGATCCGTCTGGTTGTCAGTGCGCTCCTGATGGCCAGCGGCGCGCTGGTGATCTTCCTGCTGGGCCGGGTTGCCCGCAGCCAGGCCGAGCTGCGCCAGATGACGCTGGGATTAGAGCAGCGGGTGGCTGAGCGCACGCGTGAACTGGCCATGCTCAACGCCGAGCTGGAGACTTTTGCCTACAGCGTCGCCCACGACCTGAGAACCCCCTTGCGCAGCATCCATGGCTTTGCGACCGTGCTGGAAGAAGAGCATGCCGGTACGCTGGGGGAGTCCGGTCATCAGCACCTCAAGCGAATCCAGTCGGCCGCAGGTCGCATGGGGCGGCTCATCACCGACCTGCTCTCGATGTCACAGCTCAGCCGGGCCACGCTGAGGGTCGCGCCCGTGAACATCAGCGACATGGCGCGGGAGATCACCGCAGAACTGCAGCGAACGGCGCCCCAGCGGCGCGTCGTCTGGCAGATCGAGCCTGGCCTGCGCGCCGAAGCCGATCCGGTGCTGGTGCGCGCTGTGCTGCAGAACCTGCTGGGCAACGCCTGGAAGTACACCGGTCAGACGGCCGATGCGCGCATCTCGCTCACCCGCGAGTCCACCAGAGACGGCATGCACACGTTCTGTGTGCGCGACAACGGGGCCGGATTCGACATGGCCTACGTGGCGCAGCTTTTCCAGCCTTTCAAGCGACTGCACGCCAGCGATGAATTCGAGGGTTCAGGCGTGGGCCTGGCCACCGTCAGGCGCATCGTCGAACGCCATGGTGGCAGCGTCAGCGGCGAGGGTGCGGTGGGGCAGGGGGCGGTGTTCCGCTTCAGCCTGCCCCAGGCCGCCACGCCTTGACCACGCCAGTCGTCTCACAAGGAACGCGGCGGCGGGTCAGGTCCCGAACGCCTGTTCCAGGTCCAGCGTGCTGCGCTGGCCGATATGGCGGCGGTTCGCGTGCAGCCAGCGGTCTGCCGCCTCGATGCCCCGATCGAACAACATGGACAGAAAGGGCCACTGTGTTTGCGTCTTGGTGCTTGCGCCGAGGGTCGCCAGGGCGTTGCCACCTTCGACGCGGTGCACCTTCAGGGCCTCGACGCGCGCGAACAGCGGATTGCGGTAGTGATGGCCGGGCCGGTCTTCGTCGGCAATGAGCTGCTTGAGCAGCGCAATCGAGCGCATTTCCTTGAGCAGGCTGGCGTTGAAGGTGACTTCGTTGATGCGGTCGAGGATGGCGTCGGCCCTGGTGGGCAGTTCCTCGCGCAGGCTGGGGTTGATCTGCACCAGCAACAGGTCGTCCGCCGCGCTTTCCCTGATCAGCGGCAGCAGCGTCGGGTTGCCGGCGTAGCCGCCGTCCCAGTAGGCCTCTCCGTCGATCTCCACCGCCTGGAACAGCAACGGCAGGCAGGCCGAGGCCAGCACCACCTCGACACTGAGTTCGTGCTGGCGGAAGGTGCGCAGGGCACCGGTGCGCACCTGGGTGGCCGCAATGAACAGCTGCGTCTTGTTGCAGCCGCATACACGGGTGAAATCGACGGTCTCGGTGAGCACATCGCGCAGCGGATTGAGGTTCAGCGGGTTGAGCTGGTAGGGTGAGAGCTGACTGCCCAGCAGGCTGGCGGCCTGGCGCCAGGGGGCGCTCCAGGCGGCCAGCCACGGGTTGTCCGGCCCCCACAGGCTGGCCAGCGGGCCCATTTCCAGCGTGTGAAACGGTGATGTCTGCGCCACGCGCCGCCAGAAGCGACCCAGACTCTCGCGTGCGCCTTCCCGACCGCCTTCCATCAGGCCGGCGGCCAGGGCCACGGCATTCATGGCGCCGGCACTGGTGCCGCTGACACCGGCAATCTCCAGGGTCTCGTCCTGCAGCAGGCGGTCGAGCACCCCCCAGGTGAAGGCCCCGTGCGAACCGCCACCTTGCAGGGCCAGGTCGAGCAGCTGGGGTGGCCGGTGCCGGCGGCGGGCGGGGCGGGTCGATGGTCGGGAGGTCATGGTGTCATTGTGCATAGCCATTTGCCAACATGGATCGGGCGCTTCTGCCCGTGTTCCCCGGTACCGTCGGCGCAGCAGCGACAATCACAGGCTCTCCGAATGCCATCGCCGTTCCACATGCCAGAGCCACAGGCCGAGACCGACGACCCCACGGCCGCACCCAGCGGCCCACTGGCCCGCGAAGCGCTGGCCCTGGGTGCGTTCGACCATGTCGTCGAGCGCCTGCCCGGTTTTCGGGCGCGCGCCGGCCAGCGCGACATGGCCGCCCACATTGCCGAGACGCTGTGCACCGTTGACTGGCCACCGAGACCGGAAAAGGGTGAGGCAGTGCCCCCACCCCAGTCCGGAGAGCGTGCGATTGCCGTGGTGCAGGCGGGCACAGGCGTGGGCAAGTCGGCAGCCTACGCGGCCACTGTCGTTTCATTGGCCCTGGCCCAGGGCAAGCGGGTCATGATCTCCACCGCCACCGTGGCCCTGCAGGAACAGTTGATGGCCAAGGACTTGCCGGCGCTGGCTGCGGCGCTGCCGCAGGGCTTTGCCTTCGCACTGGCCAAGGGCCGAGGGCGCTACGTCTGCCGGCTCAAGCTCGACCAGCTGGCCGGGGGCGATGCCACCACGGCCGAGCTGTTCGGTGACATGCCGGGTGGTGATGCCCCCAAGGGTGACGCACTGGAGCGGGCCTGGGCCGAGCAGTCACGCGCCTACACCCAGTGGGGCCAGATGCTGGACCAGGGTGACTGGGATGGTGACCGCGACCGACTGACCGAACCGCCTGAACCCGGGTTGTGGGGCCCGGTGGCGGCCGAGCGCCACACCTGCACGGCACGCCACTGCCCGAGCTACCAGGGTTGCAGCTATTTTCAGGCGCGGGCCCGCCTGGCCCAGGCCCAGGTGATTGTGGTCAACCACGACCTGCTGTTGTCCACGCTGGGCCTGCACGCGCTGCCCGATCCCTCCGACTGCTACCTGGTGTTTGACGAGGCCCACCACCTCGGCGCGGTGGCCCAGGGCCAGTTCACCGAGAGCATGGACCTGATGCATGGCGCCTGGCTGGACAAGCTGCCACGCGCCGTCAGCGACGTGGCGGGTGCCATCGCCTATGTGCCGGGCATCGATGTTGCCACCCTGGCCAGCGAGCTCAAGGCGGCCCAGGCCGACCTGGCGCGCCGTGCCATGGCGCGACTGGCCGAGTCGCCCGAATGGCTGGCCCTGTCAGGCCGGCAGGGCGGCATGCGCCCGCGCAACGGCCGCGATGGCGCCAGCGGTTTCGATTTCACCGTGCCCAAGGCCACCGAGCGCTTCGAGGCTGGGGCGCTGCCGGTCGACTGGCTGGACACCGTGGGCCAGATCGCCACCCGGGCTGGCGCCTTGCTCAAGCTGCTGGAAGACCTGGCCATCGAACTCAAGACCAAGGCGCGCGACAACCCGGGCGAGGCGGCGCGGTGTGCTCAGCTCTACAGCCGCATCGGCGCACTGGCGCCCCGGCTGCAGCACATGAGCGCCACCGCCGAACTCTGGCTGCAGGCGCCGGCGGCCGGCCAGGCCCCGTTGGCCAAATGGCTGGAGGCCGGCATTCAGAACGGCATGGTCACGCTCAGTGCCCACGCCTGCCCGCTCAACCCGGGCAGCCTGCTGCGCAGCCAGCTCTGGAGCCGGGTGCGGGCGGCGGTGGCCACGTCGGCCTCGCTGGTCACCTGCGGGGGGTTTGACCATTTCCTGCACGAAAGCGGTCTCGCCTTCGACGACGCGGTGCGGGTGCGCGAGGTGCAGAGCCCGTTTGATCATGCGCGCCAAGGTCGTCTGGTGGTGGTTCAGACGCAGCACGACCCCAAGGATGTGGACGCCTACAGCCGCGAGATGCTGGACCTGCTGATGGACGATCTGGCCCAGGTGCGCCGGGGGGCGCTGGTGCTGTTCACCTCGCGGGCACTGATGAAGCGCGCGCAGGACCTGCTGGAACGGGGCCTGCACAGCCGGCTGCGTGAGCAGGTTCTGGTGCAGGGCGAGGCTTCGCGCACCCAGTTGCTGCGGCGCCATGCCGATCGCGTCGCGGCCGGAGAACCGTCCATCCTGTTCGGGCTGCAGTCTTTCGGCGAGGGCCTGGACCTGCCAGGGGAGCTGTGTGAATGGGTGTTCATCACCAAACTGCCCTTTGCCTCGCCCAGTGACCCCGTGGGCCAGGCCCGGGCCGACTGGCTCAAGGCCCAGGGCCGGGACCCTTTCAGCGAGCTGGTGGTGCCTGCCACCGGTGCGCGCCTGCTGCAATGGACCGGCCGCGCACTGCGCAGCGAGACCGACGAGGCCGTGGTGGTCTGCTACGACGCACGCTTGCTGCGACAGGCCTATGGCCGTCGCATGCTCAAGGGATTG
>SBFU01000378.1 GCA_006227785.1 Burkholderiales bacterium | reverse complement strand
CCACCCTTCCCGTCAGCGGCCGCCACCGGCCGTGCCCTGGCCAGTCTGGCCGCTGGCCGCCCTGGTGCTCGGCTCGCTGCTGCTGGTGACGTGGCATCAGTTTGAACAGCGCCAGGCCCCGGTGGCCCAGGCGATGGCGGTGTCCTGGGAGCGCAGCCTGCGCTTCGAGGACCGGTCCAATGGCGACATCGCCGTGTTTGATGCTGGTGGTGGCAGCGAACCGGTCGCGGTGTTCAGCGGGGAACAGGGCTTTTTGCGCGGCAGCCTGCGCGCGCTTGCACGCGAGCGTCTGCGACGCGGCCAGGGCCCCGAAGTGCCCTTCCTGCTGCAAGGCCATCCGGACGGGCGCGTCACCCTGTCCGACCCGGCCAGCGGTGAACGCATCCACCTCGAATCCTTCGGACCGACCAACGTGGCTGTCTACAGCCAGCTGCGCACGGCCACCCCGAGCGCCGTCATCATTTCAAAAGGAGTGACGCCATGAACACCCATTCCAGTGCGGTGCCGCAAGAGGCACCCACCGACGTCCACACCGACCACGTCGCGCTGCTCATGGATGGCGTGAAGGACACCGAGGACTCGACCGCCCGTGCAGCGCGCAGCACGGTGCTGACACCGCGCTTCTACACCACCGACTTCAAGGCCATGGATGCGCTGGATGTGTCGCCGGTGCGTGCCGAATGGGACCGCATGATGGCCGAGTACGCCGGTGACAACAACCAGGACCACTTCAAGCGCGACGAGGCCTTTGGCGAAGAGCTGAAGGTGCTGATGCCTCAGCTCTCGCCCGAACTGCGCCAGGAATTCATCGATTTCCTCATCAGCTCCTGCACCTCGGAGTTCTCGGGTTGCATCCTGTACAACGAGATCCGCAAGAACATCGACAACCCGGACATCAAGCAACTGATGGCCTACATGGCGCGTGACGAGTCGCGCCACGCCGGGTTCATCAACCAGTCGCTCAA
The DNA here is from genome assembly GCA_006227785.1 of Burkholderiales bacterium. Taxonomy (GTDB): domain Bacteria; phylum Pseudomonadota; class Gammaproteobacteria; order Burkholderiales; family Burkholderiaceae_C; genus Hydrogenophaga. The sequence goes on along the minus strand of SBFU01000378.1, from coordinate 3,589 downwards.
GGACTTCGGACTGGGCATCGACCTGGGCAACCTGCGCAAGGTCAAGGCCTACACCTATTTCAAGCCCAAGTACATCTTCTATGCCACCTACCTGAGCGAGAAGATCGGCTACGCGCGCTACATCACCATCTTCCGGCAGCTTGAGCGCCACCCCGACAAACGCTTTCACCCCATCTTCCGCTGGTTCGAGCGCTGGTGCAACGACGAGTTTCGCCATGGCGAGTCCTTCGCGCTCATGATGCGCGCCCAGCCGCACCTGTTGAGCGGACTCAACCGCCTGTGGATCCGATTCTTCATCCTGGCCGTGTACGCCACGATGTATGTTCGCGACCACAGCCGTCCGCTGCTGCACGAGGCCATGGGTCTGCACTCGACCGAGTACGACTACGAGGTGTTTCGCATCACCAGCGAGATCTGCCGACAGGTGTTTCCGGTCGAGGTCGACATCGATCACCCGGTGTTCCGCCAGTGCATGGATCGTCTGCTGTCGATTTCGCTGGACAACGACCGGGCGGTGGCGCGTGGTGGCTGGGTGGGCACGGTGCTGCGGGGTTGGCACGCCGCGCGCGCCGTCCTCACGTTTGGCCGCCTGTATCTGCTGCCAGTCAAGAAACATGACCTGCCCGAAAACATCCGCCTGGACCCGGTCTGGTGATGGCGGAGGTGCTGGTCCCCGTCGCGTTTGCACTGCTGTGCTGGTGGTTCGGCACCGGGGCCGTGTTGTGGTTGGTGCGTCGGCCGGTGGTCCAGTTTTCCCTGATCCGGCTGCTGGGCACGCTGGTGCTGGTGCTCAGCCTGTTCACCACCTACGCCAGCATGTCCGAGCCAGGGGAGGTGCAGGCTTACCTGGGCTTTGCCAGTGTCATCCTCATGTGGGCGTGGCACGAGCTGGCCTTTCTCACCGGCTGGATCACTGGCACAAGACGGGTCGCGCTGACACCCGGCGCGAAAGGGTGGCGGCGCTTTTCGGAGTCGACCCGGGTGGTGATCTGGCATGAGCTGGCGCTGCTGGGCAACTTCCTGCTGCTGCTGGCGATGCAGCAGGGGCAGCCCAGTCATGTGGCGCTGTGCACGTTTGCCATCCTGTGGTGCATGCGCCTGTCGGCCAAGCTGAACCTCTTTGTGGGCGTGCCCGAGGTGGGCGAACAGTATCTGCCGGGTCACCTGCGCTACCTGGCCAGCTATTTCCGGCAAAGGCGCCTGGGGGCCTTCTTCTGGCTGAGTGTGGGTGGTGCCACGCTGATCTGGCTGTGGATCCTGCACGAAGGCGTGATGGCCGCCGAGAGCCTGTCGGTGGGCTGGGTGCTGCTGGCCAGCCTGCTCGGTCTGGCGATTCTGGAACACATCCTGATGGCCTTTCCCGCACCGGTGCAGAAGCTGTGGTCCTGGGCCATGGCCAGGGACGGTGCGCGTGATCGGGCGGGCCGTATCGACGAGCCGGTGCCGGCACCACCCGGGGTGGTGGTCGTCAAGCCTGGCAAAGCCACCTCCATCTGAAAGACAGGGCCGACTTGAACGTGTTTCGTGCTTCACCGGATTTCGGATCGCGATCGTTCCCGGAGGGGCCCATGCCCGGTCGTGAACCCGTCGGGAGACCCCATGCCATCGTGATCGGGAGTGGCTTCGGCGGGCTTGCCGCCGCCGTTCGCCTGGCGGCCAAGGGCTGGCGCGTGACCGTTCTGGAAAAGCTCGATGCGCCGGGCGGTCGCGCCTATGTGCACCGCCGCGAAGGTCACGTGTTCGACGCCGGGCCGACCATCATCACCGTGCCCTTTCTGTTCGATGAACTCTGGACCCTCGCCGGCCGCAGGCTGGCTGACGATGTGGAGTTGCGATCGCTCGATCCGTTCTACCAGATCCGCTTTCACGATGGCGACGTCTTCCACTACAGCGGCGACCCCGACAAGATGCGCGCCGAGGTGCGACGCATCAGCCCGTCGGACGCCGCGGGCTACGAGCGCTTCATGGCCGAGGCCGACCACTGCTACCGGCTCGGCTTCGAGGCCCTGGGTGCCAAGGCCTTCGACACCGTCGGTGACCTGATCAAAGCCAGCCCGGCCATCTTTCGGATGCGCGGCTGGCGCAGTCTGCACGCCATGGTGGCCAGTCACCTGAAACATCCGAAGCTGCGCACCGCCATGAGCCTGCAAAGCCTGCTGATTGGCGGCAACCCGTTTTCGGTCACCTGTATCTACAGCCTGATCAATGCGCTGGAGCGCCAGTGGGGCGTGCACTGGGCGGTGGGCGGCACCGGCCGGCTGGTACAGGGGCTGGCCGGACTGCTGCAGGGGCAGGGTGGCAGCTTGCGCTGCAACGCCGAGGTCAGGCGCATCGAGGTGGACCGCGGTCGGGCCACCGGCGTCACGCTGGTCAACGGCGAGCGCATCGCAGCCGACATCGTGGTCTCCAACGCCGATACCGCCTGGACCTACCGCCACCTGGTCGAGCCGCAGCACCGCCGCCACTGGTCCGACCGCCGCATCGACAAAGGCCGCTACTCGATGAGCCTGTTCGTCTGGTATTTCGGCACACGCCGGCAGTACCCCGGTGTGCCACACCACATGATGCTGCTTGGGCCCCGCTACAAGGAGCTGCTGACCGACATCTTCCGCCGCCACAAGCTGGCGAGCGACTTCAGCCTCTACCTGCATCGGCCCACGGCCACCGATGCTGCCATGGCACCCCCAGGGCACGACACTTTCTACGCACTGGCCCCGGTGACGCACCTGGACAGCGGCACCGACTGGGCCACCCAGGCCGAACCGATGCGCCGTGCCATCGCCGAGTTGCTTGATCGCACCGTGCTGCCGGGCTTTCAGCAGCACCTGAGCGCCTCTCTCGTCACCACGCCGCAGGACTTCCACGACCGGCTGCTCAGCCTCAAGGGCGCCGCCTTCGGCCTGGAACCGCTGCTCATGCAAAGCGCCTGGTTCCGGCCGCACAACCGCAGCGAAGATGTCGAGGGTCTCTACATGGTCGGCGCCAGCACCCATCCAGGTGCCGGCGTGCCAGGCGTGCTGATGTCGGCGAAGGCGCTCGATTCGGTGGTGCCCGACGCCGCCACCTACCTGGCGAAGGCACGACCGTGAACACCCTGGGCACGGACAAGCTCATGCGGCCCACGTCCACCGCGCCGGTTGCGTCTTCGACGCCGGCGAGCGTGGGCGAGGCCGACCTTCACGCTTGCGTTGCCCTCATGCGCACCGGCTCGCGCAGTTTCTTCGCCGCCAGCCGCCTGCTGCCCCAGCGGGTGCGCGCCTCATCCATCGCGCTCTATGCCTTTTGCCGTGTGGCCGATGACATCGTTGACAGCGGCCAGCACAGTCTGGATGGGGCCTTGGCGCTGCTGTCGCAGCGGCTGGACGCCATCTACGCCGGCCGGCCGCAGGACCATGTGGAAGACCGGGCGCTGGCCATCGTGGTGCGGCGCCACGCGCTGCCACGCGCCCTGCTCGATGCGCTGCTGGACGGTTTTGCCTGGGACGCGCAAGGGCGCCGCTACGACACGCTGGAAGACCTGCACGACTATGGGGCGCGCGTGGCAGGCAGCGTGGGTGCCATGATGTGCTGGATCATGGGGGTTCGCCAC